>JANXVV010000237.1 GCA_025351525.1 Humisphaera sp.
AACCCCATGACAGACCGCGATCAAAAACAACTCGGCAAAACCCTCTGGAACATCGCCGACCAGCTGCGCGGGGCGATGAACGCGGACGACTTCCGCGATTACATGCTCTCGTTTCTGTTCCTGCGCTATCTTTCCGGCAACTATGAGGTTGCCGCCAAAACGGAGTTGGGACGGGATTATCCGAAGCTCGTGCCCGATGATCTTCGGGCGCCGCTGGCCGTCTGGTATGAGCGGAACCCCGAAGACATCGTTCAGTTCGAGAAACAGATGCGCCGCAAGGTGCATTATGTCATCAAGCCCAGGCACCTTTGGACCGGCATTGTCGAGCTGGCCCGCGTGCAGAGCGATGAGCTTCTCAAAACGCTCGACGAAGGCTTCAAGTACATCGAGAACGAGTCGTTCAGCAGCGCCTTCATCGGGCTGTTTTCAGAGATCAATCTCTACTCTGAAAAGCTTGGCAAGCGGCAGACCGACAAGAATGCCAAGCTCTGCGCAATCATCTCGGAGATTGCCCGGGGCATGTCGCTGTTCTCCTCACTTGGCGACACGCTCGGCGACGCGTATGAATATCTGCTCGATAAGTTCGCGGCCGGGTCGGGCAAAAAGGCGGGTGAGTTTTACACGCCGCGACAGATTTCCAGCATTCTTTCCGGCATCGTCATCCTGGACAGCCAGGAGCCAAAGACAGGCAACCGGAGGAAGCTGGACAGCGTGTTCGACTTCGCGTGCGGGTCAGGCTCGCTGCTATTGAACGTCCGCCACCACATGAGGGAGTCCGGCGGGACGATCAGCAAGATCTTCGGGCAGGAATCGAACGTCACGACGTATAACTTGGCGCGCATGAACATGCTGCTGCACGGGGTGAAGGACACCGAGTTCGAGATTTACCACGGCGACACGCTGAAAAATGAGTGGGATATGCTTCGGGAGTTGAATCCCGCCAAAAAGCCGGCGTTTGACGCGATCGTGGCCAATCCGCCGTTCAGCTATCGCTGGGAGCCCGGCGAGGCGATGGGCGAGGACATGCGGTTCAAGAACCACGGCATCGCGCCCAGGAGCGCGGCCGACTTCGCGTTCCTGCTGCACGGACTGCACCACCTGAAGGACGACGGCGTGATGGCGATCATCCTGCCGCACGGCGTGCTGTTTCGCGGCGGGGCCGAGGAGCGCATTCGCACCAAGCTGCTGAAAGACGGGCACATCGACACGGTGATCGGCCTGCCGGCGAACCTGTTTTATTCAACGGGTATCCCGGTCTGCATCCTGGTGCTGAAGAAGTGCAAGAAGCCGGATGACGTGCTGTTCATCAACGCGGCGGAGCATTTCGAGAAGGGCAAGCGGCAGAACCAACTGACGGATGCGCACGTCGAGAAGATCATCGAGACGTATCAGAAGCGCCCGCGCAATATGGAGCGGTATGCCCGGCGGGTGGAGATGAAGGAGATCGAGGCCAACGACTTCAACCTGAACATCTCCAGGTATGTCAGCACCGCGCAGGATGAAGCGGAGATCGACCTGGCGGCCACGCATCGGAAGTTGGTGGAGATTGAGAACGCCATTCGGCAGGCCACGCGCACGCACAATGGATTCCTGAAAGAGCTTGGCCTGCCCCCATTGCCGGCGCCCGGTACCAAGTCGACGGATTTTGATTGACCCTCTATCTCTCCCCGCCGTTGAAGCATGCAATCCAACCTCTGCGCTTTTGAATCCGATTCGTCCGATGTACGGGGCGATCTCCGCTTCGGCGATGTTGAGCGATGCCCAAAAAGTGGCATTGGGCATCGTGATCCGCCGGATGCCCGCGCCCCAGTCGGTGCCGAGCGCGCAGCCGGTGGTGAGCTTTACCGGGGCAACGCCGGCAAGATGGTGATGGATGTGACGTTCTACGTCGCCGTCGCGCCCGGAACGCTGGTGCGGGTCATGGCCAAAAGATCACTTCGTTGGTGGCCAGCAACGCCTGGGCGTACTGGGCCGGTGTTGCCGTCTTGAAAAATTCATCCGCCAGGCGCAGTTCGGTTTCGCCGGGATCGCGGCCCAGCAATCGACGATACAGCCCGCGCACCTTTGCATCACGGTCCGGTTCGGCTTCCACTGCTTTTGCCAATGCCGCCGCCCGTTCCTCGATAAAGTCGCTGTTCAT
>JANXVV010000611.1 GCA_025351525.1 Humisphaera sp.
CGTCTCGCCCGTGCATTGTGGCTGAATAAATGCACGGGCGAGACGCCCTTGCCACTTTTTTCAGAGTTCTCAATAAAAGATCGGTCGATTGAAAACCCAACTGATTGAAAGTAGGAAAATTGTCATGGCGAACTCGTCCCCAGCCAACCCTCACGTCCGAGAATGGACCGCGACCTGCATTTCCCTCTGTCAACCCGATCGCGTGATCTGGTGCGATGGGAGCGTCGCGGAAAGACAAAATCTGCTCGAACAGGGCGTACGCGATGGCGTTTTCATCCGCCTCAATCCCGACAAGCGCCCCAACTGCTTTCTACACCGATCCCATCCTAACGATGTCGCCCGCAGCGAGCAGTTGACCTTCATCTGCACCCCCAGCGAAGACATGGCCGGCCCCACCAACAACTGGCTCAACGATCGGCAGGGCTACGCCAAGCTGCGCCCTTTGTTTGAAGGCTGCATGAAAGGCCGCACGATGTATATCGTGCCGTTCGTCATGGGACCGATCGGTTCCCCGATGGCTAAGGTCGGAGTGCAAGTCACCGACTCGCTCTATGTCGCCGTCTCCATGAGCATTATGACCCGCATGGGACAGGTGGCCTGGGATCAACTCGGCAACAGCGACGAATTCACCCGCTGCCTTCATGGGCTGGGCGATGTCAACCCGGATCGCCGATTCATTTGCCATTTCCCACTCGACAACACCATCTGGTCGTTCGGCAGCGGTTACGGCGGGAACGCGCTGCTCGGTAAAAAATGCCTCGCGCTGCGCATCGCCAGTTTCCTCGGCAATCAGCAGGGCTGGATGGCCGAGCACATGCTGCTGATGGGCGCAACCTCGCCCGAGGGTGAAAAAACCTACATCACCGCCGCGTTCCCGAGCGCCTGCGGCAAGACGAATTTCGCGATGCTGATCCCCCCGCAAAAGTACCGGGACCAAGGCTGGAAAATCACGACGGTCGGCGATGACATCGTCTGGATGTGGGTCGATGAAAAAACCGGCCGCCTGCGCGCGATCAATCCCGAAGCCGGTTATTTCGGCGTCGTTCCCGGCACCAATTGGGAGACCAACCCAAACGCGATGCACTCGATGGAAAAGAATTCGATCTTCACCAACGTCGCCCTGCTGCCCGATGGCGATGTTTGGTGGGAGGGTAAAACCAAAGAGCCGCCGACGGAGTGTATCGACTGGATGGGCCAGCCGTGGACGCCCGCCTGCGGTCGCAAAGCCGCGCACGCCAACAGCCGTTTCACCGCCCCGATGGCCAACAACCCCGCGCTCGATCCCGCCGCCAACGATCCGGATGGCGTGCAGGTGAGCGCGATCATCTTCGGCGGCCGCCGCAGCCGCACCGTGCCGCTGGTGTTCCAATCGTTCAACTGGGTGCATGGCGTGTATCTTGGCGCGACGCTCGGCAGCGAAACCACCGCCGCCGCCGCCGGCGAGGTCGGCCTCGTCCGCCGCGACCCGATGGCGATGCTCCCGTTCATTGGCTACAACATCCGCGACTACCTCGTCCACTGGTTCCGCATGCGCAAAAAAATGACCGACTGCCCGCGCATTTTCCACGTCAACTGGTTCCGCAAAGACGACCAGGGCCGCTTCATCTGGCCCGGTTTCGGCGACAACATGCGGGTGCTGAAGTGGATCATCGACCGCGCCCATGGCCGGGCCTACGCGCGCGAAACGGTTCTCGGTTGGATGCCCCGCTCCGATGACATCGACCTCGAAGGCCTGGCCGTCACCCGCGAGCAGTTCGACGCGATGCAGACCGTGACGCTGGCGGAGGTGAAATCGGAGTTGCTGAGCCAGGAGGAATTGTTTTTGAAACTGGCGGGGGATTTGCCGAAGGAGATGGTGTTTCAGAGAGAGTTGTTGATTAGCAGGCTGTGAGAGATTACGAATATGGTAACATCCAAAGATGCAAGTGATTGAAACCACCGCCCATGTCAGCCCCGACGGAATGCTTCGATTGGAACTGCAAGCCGGGCAGCCTAATCAGGAAGTTCAGGTGGCAGTCGTTGTAGAGCCGATTCCGCCGCAAGCGCCCAACTCGCCGCAGCCCGATGATCGGTGGGCATCGGTTCGCGAAAAATTCGTGGCCGCCGGCTTTCGGGTGCCAGCGCCGGGACTCAACAACATCGCTCCGATCAGGCCCATTGAACTGCCGGGAATTTCCGCCTCGGAATTGCTGATCGGGGATCGCCGATGAAGTTCTATTACCTCGATTCCAGTGCTTGGGTGAAGCGATACCAGAGCGAGGCGGGTACCGAGTGGCTGGAGCGTCTGTGGAATCAACCTGTTCATTTCGCCTGCGCAACCTTGGGGTTGATTGAGGTTCTCTGCACCATTGCCCGCCGCCATGCTGCACAGACGGTGGCGGAGGCGGTTACCACGTCAATGCTTAGCGCCGTACGAAGTGATTTCGACACGTTTTTGGGAGTTGAATTGGATGAAAGGGTTCTCCACTTGGCGAAATCTCTCGCATCGCGCCGCCTGCGCGGGGCTGACTGCATTCATCTGGCCTCTGCGCTTCGCGTGCGTGAATCCTCAGGCGAAACTGTCACTCTCATCGCTTCGGACGCTGAACTTCTCGCAGCGGCGACCGCCGAAGGTTTACCTATAATCGATCCGAGCCGGAACCCAGATCGGCTATCGCTCGACTGAATTTCCGGTTAGCAACAACTTTCGTTTGAATCATTAAGCCGGCATAATCGCCATAAGTAAACGTTGTTCATACGCTTTGCGGTAAATCATTATGCCTGATTTCAAGCCATCAGTCCCGGACTATCAGCGTGTTCCGAAGGAGCGGCGTATTTTTCAACGGGGTCTCGTGTTGTGTGGCGCATTCATCGGAGTGTTGATCGCGATTCTCGCAAGAGGGCCGATCTTATCGCTCATTTCGACGACGACAAAACCTTCGCAGCCATTGTTGCTCAAACTCCCGTCCCTCTCTCTAAAAATTGAAGACATACGTTTTCACGATAAAGCGTGTTGAACCGGATTTGGACTGGGCGGATCGCGAATGCCAGTTGGCGGTAGCCAATCACGTCAAGTCACTCGACGACTTTTTTACGGACGCAAAGAAACGCACTCCCGGCTTCTCCAAGGAAATCTTGGGATGGAGCAGCAAATGGCGCCTGGTCGCTGACAAATTGCCGCGCACGCGAAACAACTTCGCTGATCGTCGGCGACGTACTCGGCATGGTTATTGTTAGTCTCAGTGTGTCAGCGGGCATTCTCGGCGTCGGCACGGCCAGTTCCGCAGAAACATTAGGTATCGGCCTTGTGGTGTCTCTGCTGGTTGACCAGATCGTATCTTGGGTATGGGATTGGTGGCGTGACCCGGTGGGAGATCTTACCGTGAAGATGAACGAAAAACTGGATCAGATACACGGACTGATCGTTAACGGTGTTGGCATTTCTCCCGGTCTGCGACAAAGACTGGAGGAGTTGTCAAAAAAGCGTGCCGCACTGCGAAGGGCTGCAATATCTGGTCTGCTGCAACCACCTACCGGAAAGAACCCATGAACCATCGCGCACCGTTTTTCATTCTTGTTGCGACGCTTTTAATTTGCCTCTCGCCTTTTACGAAGGCGGGAGTGAAAAGTGAGGTGTTGGAGGTGGGTAGCGAATATGTTCTTCGCAAATTTGGAGTTGAAGTCACAAAAGAACTAGGTGAAGAAGGTGCGCAGGTGTTAGCGCGGAAGATGGAAGTTATGGCCGTCAAGTACGGCGAGAAGGAAACCGTAGACGCGGTGGGAAAGGTCGGCCCTCGACTATTTCGTTTAGTGGAAGAGGTCGGAGAAGGCGGTGCAGCGAAAGCTGTCAAGCTAATGGGTCGCGTAGGCGAAGATTCGATCTGGATTGTATCGCGAAAGAAAAGTATGGCGCCAGCGCCATGAATTGGGTGTGGAACAACAAAGGGGCTCTCGCCACTACAGCCGTTGTGGCAAAATTCATTCAGAATCCACAACCGTTTATTGATGGCACGGTGAAAGTTGTAGACGTCGGCACTGAAAAACTTGTACGGCCGTTTGCGGGTGCTGTGGTTCGAGGCGTGATGCAAAATGTACATTGGACGACGATCTTAATTGCATCAATTGCTTTCCTAGTAGTCAGCCTCGGGGTGTTTAAGTTTATGAGAACGCGAAAGCGATCTCCCTGATGGCTGAGATGAGCATGTGGGCAGAAATCCTTTTCGCTCATCCCAAAATGATGCCCGATCTCATGCAGCACCGTCGTGCGGACCTGCTCGACCAATTCTTCCTCGCCGTTGCAACTCTCCTCGATACATTCCTGGAAAAGAAAGATCACATCCGGAATCGCCCCGGAGTCCATCACGCTGCGCACTGTGCGGGGGCGGCCTTGATAGAGGCCGAGAAGCAGATGATCGTCCTCCAATCCCACCTCCCGCAGTTCGCGGCGAGTGGGACGGTCGCGGATTTCCACGGGCACTTCCTGCACGAAGGTCGCGAACTGCGGCGGCAGGCTGCCCATCGCTTTTTCAACGAGGTCGGCGAAATGGGCTTTGCTCACTCGTTGGGCCACGGTACATTGTCCTTCCGATCACGCCCTCCGAGGGCTTCCAAACCGTTGGGTCGTTCCCCGGTTTCGATTCATTTTATCGGTCGCCCCTTGTAGTTTAGGCGATCGCTTAGGAATTCCCATGCGTTTTGTTTTCACGCGGTTCGGGAAGAACATCGTTTATCTGTCGTGGATGTCGCTGCTTGGCGTGTTGGCCGGTTGCGGCGCCCCCAGTTTCCTCGTCACCCCCGTCTCCAGCTCCCATACCCTTCGCGAAGAGGTGGTCGAGGAAGGCAAAGGCTTTGGTGCGGGGAAGATTGCCATCATCGAAGTCGAAGGTTTGCTGGCCAATGTTCGCACCGGTGGGTTGCTTCAGGCGGGGGAGAATCAGTTGAGCGTGTTCACGCAGGAACTCGAAAAGGCCGAAAAGGATGATGAGGTGAAGGCGGTCGTGCTGCGGATCAATTCACCCGGCGGGACGGTGACGACCGCCGATACGATGTACGAGCAGGTACGGCGGTTCAAAGACAAGACGCACAAGCCGGTGATTGCCTACATGCAGGAAGTGGCGGCCAGCGGGGCATATTATGTGTGCTGCGCCGCCGATAAAATCGTGGCGCACCCGACCAGCATCGTCGGGAGCATCGGAGTGATTTTCAGCAGCTTCGATGTGACGGAGGGACTGGGAAAACTGGGCATTCAGAGCCGTGCGATTCATACGGGGACGTTGAAGGAGATGGGATCGCCTTTCAAGCATGAGACGGACTTGGAAAAGTCGGTGATGTCGGAAATGGTCAATGAGTACTACCTGCGGTTTGTGACCGTGGTGAAGAAAAATCGTCCGAACGTGAAGGAGATTCCACCCGCCCCGCCGGCGCAGTCGCCCGACAATTATGCCGGGATTTTCAGTGGCCGGGTGTGGAGCGGCAGCCGTGCGATGGAGTTGGGCCTGGTGGATCAGACGGGATTGCTGAACGATGCGATCGACGTCGCCCGCGCTGCCGCCAAGTCGCCGAACGCCAAGGCGATTTTATACAAGCGGCCCTACGGTTACGGCGGTTCGATCTACGCCCAAAGCCCGACCCCCGCACCGCAGGCCAACGTATTACAACTGAATCTCCCCGGAGCCCAGTCGATTTTACCGACCGGCTTTTATTATTTATGGCAGCCGTGAGAGGAAGTGGTTAGCGGAAAGTGGATAGTGGAAAGTAAATGAGCATCGTTGCATTTACTACCCACTATCCACTTTCCACTAACAACTAGTCCCCCATGATCCGAATCACCTGTACCCACTGCAAGGCTCAACTGAGCATTGATGAGGCTTTTGCCGGGGGGGCTTGTCGGTGTCAATTTTGCGGTACGATTCAGACGGTTCCGAAGCATCTCAAGAACGCCGGGGCGGAAGGTGTTCGCGCGACCGCTGGAGTGGGCGGCGGGCAACCCAAGGCGATGTATCGGCCGCGCACCAAGAGCGACACGGGGCTGAGCAGCGGGCTCGATGCGCTGGCGGATGCGGTCGCGGGAAGCGGGTTGTCGGGGAGCGGGCTGGGCTCGGGAGGGATGGGCCGTAGTAAGTTGACGGGGGCTGCGGATGCGGAAAATCCACCGGTCAAAAACCGAATGGTTTTGATTCTCGCGGTCACCGGCATCGTGATCGTGCTGTTGCTCGGCGTGGTGATCGGATTGCTGATGAAGGGGAGCGGTTCGGAGGGTTCTGCGGGCACTCCGCCCATCACGAATAACCCCCCGCCGCCGATGCCTGAACAAGGCTTGGTCGCCATGTCACCGCCGCCTTCGATCGATCCCCTGCCGGCACTCATGCCAGCGCCCAAAATCACGGGTCCGAGTTTCTTCGGCATGAAACTGACGGAGCCGACCGTTATTTTCGTCCTGGATCGGGGTGGGGCCACGCACTTGTCCTTCGAGTACATGAAGATGGCGTGCCTCAACACCCTGGACACCTTACAGCCGGAACAAAAATACCAAATCATCTTCTGGCGACTCGATCGGGAAAAGGATCCGGTCATCATCCCCAAATCTCCCGCGCGTGCTGACAATAAAGTCGAGCTGAAAAAAACCGGTCAAGCCGTGGATGAAGTGGCGAGTTTCGGGCAGAGTGACTTGAAGGCCGCGCTGGATAAAGCGTTCGCCGTCAAACCGGGCGCGATCGTCATCGCGACGGGGAAAGCGGTGGACGATGGCTTCACCAAAATAGTGATGGACGCCCGCAAAGGGGCGAACGTCAAGGTTCATTGCTTCTCGCTGGTGGAGCGTAATTCCAATAAAGCGATGACCGATGTGGCCAATAAAACCGGCGGTACATTCAAGTTTGTCACGCTATCAGAGTTGCAGTCGGTCACGCGATGAGTAGGCTGTAGCAAACTTCCGCCCCTCGGCCCATTGGCCGGGTAGGAACCAGGGCGGCGGTTGAACGATAATCCGTGGACGGATCCGCGGCGAGTTTGGGTGATTCAGGGCTGTGCAAGGCTGAGGTTTTTTCCATCCGATAACCGGGCATTTCTCGAGCCTTTCGTCTTTTTAAATCGTTCGCTCAAGATTCGCGCCGGTTGATCCCGATGAATGAACTAGGGACAAGCGACCGATTTTATCGGACGCTTTTGGTTCCCGTTCACACTCGCCGCACCGCCGTGGGCAAGAGGTTCACTTGACGACGACATCGCCGAAATCCAAAAAGTCCACGAACGGTCGCGGGTCGGCTTCGCAGAGCATGGCGATGGGATGGAATCCCAATCGTCGCCGTCTCGTGGTGTTTTTGAGCCTGCTGGTCGTGCTCACGCTCACCAGCCTTTTGCTGCAGGCGATGTCCCGCTCGCCGATGCAACCCGATGCCGCCGACACGCTGTTTGCCTATGGCGTCGGCGATTCGATCGATTCGATTTTCCGCATGACCGTTCCGGTTCAACCGACCCATTGGCAGTACCTGTACATCCACCACACCAAGACCGCCAACGGCAACGCCCTGATGCTCGGCGGTGGGCCCGAAGGCGTCGCGGATCATTTCATCATCGGCAACGGCGATGGCCTTGCGGATGGTGAACTGCAAATCAGCCAGCGATGGAATCATCAGCAGTCGGCGTTGTCGCCCACGGGCAATCTCGTCGTCGAACCGAATTGCGTCAGCATCTGCATGGTGGGCGATTACGACCGCAAACCCCCGACACCGATGCAACTGGGCCGGCTGGGGCAACTGGTTCAAGCGCTGCAACTGCGCTGCCGGATTCCCGCCAACCGGGTAGAATGGTTGAATGACGCCACCGGGGCCAAAGGCGGTTCCGTCGCCGGCATCGGTCGCTACTTCCCGGCGGCGGCGTTCCACGACCAACTTCGATCGTGGCCGACCGTCACTCCTTAGAAGCTAGCCGGCAATAAGTTCCGAGTATGCACTGAATACCATTGCAAACATGGAAGTTGCATACGCTCTATCCCCCTTCTCTTGCAACGGCACACGGCTTTACATCCAATTCACTTCTCAAAAGAAAAATAAATCTTTGAGACTATGGAATTTGCGATGATTACGTAGAAAAGTCTACGAATTCATGACATGCGAACGCGCAATAATTGCGCTTTAAAAAGCAATTTTCCTTCTGCGCGTTTCCAAAGTACGCGAAAAAATTCACACCATTGCCAAAAATAAGGTTTTCTCCGATGGCAAGAAACTTCCGGTTTTGTAAGCTCCCTTGCGTACAGTGCGAATGACATGTTCCGCTGGACGTTTTGCGTTGCAGAGAATGAACGATCACGCGAAGGGGCATCGATATGAAATCAGTCAAAACAGTGGGTTTATCTATTGACCGAGAAGCTTTACTTCGTTTTCGAACAGGCTGCGGTCGCCGAGCGATACGGTCTGCAATCGCCCTCGGCTGTGCGACGCTTTCGGGCTGGAATGCGTGGGCCGTTCCATCGGTCATTCAGCCCGGCATGGGCGATTGGGTGAGCGCGGCGCGAACCGGTCGGGCGGATGTCTGGTTTCTGGGAGACAGCATCGCCGGGAGTTTCGACGCGGGTTTTTCACACGCCCTATCCAAAAATTTCGGGCTTGCCGGGACCGGGCTCGGAAACAATTCGGCCGGGGGAAATGTCGGTACGTCGAGCGCGCCAAGCCCCAGCTATTACATCGCGCCGCCTCCGGGCAATAACTGGGACACCACCGTCGCCGCCGTGCGAGCGGATCGTCAAAGCTATGTCACCGCGTATGACCCGCCCATCACCGCCGGCAACGCGCCCGCACAGTATTATACGATCGGCATCGCCCCCAACGGCTATCTGAACCCGCAAGCCGCCTACGACTGGCATGTGTATACCACATCGCCCAACGGCGGCGGTTCCATTCAGGCCCAGCGCATCGCCCGCACCGGATACGATCATTCAGACCACCCCCGCTTCCCCTACGTCAGCCAACGCAAGCGGACTTCAGGATACCGTATTCCACTTCAACGCCGACCCCTCTCATGCCGGTTTGGAATCCGCCGGTGTGTTGGTGAACACCACCAACACCTCAGTGCTGTACTCCCGGATGGCCAATCCCAACACCACCGGCGCAACCCTGACCACCTGGGCCTATGGCGGACACAATGCCTACCAGATGTACAACGACAAATACCTTGCCGGCCCTTCCAGTCAGGCCGGTCGATCACAATA
>JANXVV010000615.1 GCA_025351525.1 Humisphaera sp.
GCACAGGTCTCGGAGTACCGCGACCTGTGGCACCCGACCCTCATGCGGAAGTTATTTCGAGCCCGTTCCTTAGCCGCGTCGTGCCCTGAACGGGATCGACGGCTAAGCCGCAAGCGGCATAAACGGACGCTGAGTCAAAAACGGTTTGTGGTTTGAAAAGCGATGTCGCGCGTGAAGTGATAGAGAAATATCCCCGCGCAGATCGCGACATTCAGCGAGTCGGTTCCACGGTGCATCGGCAACGTGATCTTTCGCTCGCACGCGGCGATCCACATCGCATCCAACCCTTGCGCTTCATTCCCGAATAAGACCCCTAATTTCGCCGGGCGGGTGGCCGTGTCGAGAATTTCAGCGGTGGGATCGAGAACGGTGGCGGCTAGCTGCACGCCCCATTCGGTTTTCAGCCGTCGCAAATCCTGCTGTAAATCCCGGGAGTGATGGATGGGAAGCGAGAAGATCGTCCCCATCGAGACGCGTACCGATTGCCGCCAGAAGGGGTCGTGACTTTTTTCACCGAGCAGCAGGGCGTCGACCCCGAAGGCGGCGGCGATGCGGATCATCGAACCGACATTGTCGGCATTGGCGGTTTCCGGCAGGATCGCCAACGTGAGTGTCGCGGTATTGCGGGGGATGATTCGATCGAGAGTGGAGGGCGGTTTTCGCACGCCGCACGCCATCAGACCGCTGTGAAATTTCAGACCGAGAATCTCATTCATCAACGCGGGCAGCACCGCATAAATCGGAATCTCCGACGGCGTGTATGTCAGCACTTCCGCCACATGGCGTTCCCAGACCAGCAGCGATTCCGTTTCAAAATCGCTCGCCAGCAGTCGGCGGACAAGATGCTCTCCTTCGGCGATGAATCGCCGGCCCGCCCGATCCAACTCTCGATCCTTCATGTTGCGATAATGCGCGATGCGCGGATCAGTCAGGGTGGCGATGGGAATTACCGGCATGAGAAAGTTTACCGAGTTTTTTTAGCGGCTGTGCCGATGGCACGCGTTTCCGTCCGCAAAGAAGAAACGCGTGCTTTCGGCACAGCCGCTAAAAAATTGAGGAAGACACCGGATCAATTCCTGCTTTCTGCCACCACCGCAAATGCGCCGCGAGCCGCTTTAATTGTCGCTTCAATCGCCGCATCATCGTGCGCCAAGCTGACGAACAGCGCTTCATACGGCGAGGGTGCCAGATACACCCCGCCATCCAGCATGGCGTGGAAAAAGGTGGCGAACGCCTTCGGATCGCAGGCGGTGGCCTCGGTGAAGTTGGTGACAGGCTGGCCTTGCTCGCGGACGAAGAACAGGCCCAGCATGGAACCGACGCGGTTCAGAGCGACCGGCACGTTGCTTTCGGTGGCGGCGGTGGCGAAGCCGGCGATCAATTTGGCGCTGGTGGCTTCCAACTGCTCGTAAGCACCGGGTTCCTGCAAAATGTCCAGGGTGGCGATGCCGGCGTTCATCGCCAGCGGATTGCCGCTGAGCGTTCCCGCCTGATAGACCGGCCCCGCAGGGCTGACGCGCTCCATGATCTCTCGCCGCGCCCCGTAGGCACCGACGGGCAAACCACCGCCGATCACTTTCCCCAGGCAGGTGAGGTCCGGCTCGACGCCGTACCGGACTTGCGCGCCGCCCCAGGCCACTCGGAATCCGGTCATCACTTCATCGAACAGCAGCAATGCCCCGAATTGGGTGCAGAGTTCGCGCAAGCCGGCAAGGTAACCGGGGGCGGGGATGACCAGACCCATGTTGCCGGCGATCGGCTCGACGGCGAAGCAGGCGATTTTGTCGCCGTACTGCGCGAACAGCTCTTTCGCGGCATTCAGATCGTTGTACGGGACGATCAGTGTGCTGGCGGTGATGGATGCCGGAATGCCCGGGCTCGACGGTGTGCCGAGCGTCAGTGCTCCACTGCCGGCCTCGACGAGCAGGCCATCGACGTGCCCGTGATAGCAGCCGATACATTTGACGATCAGGTCGCGACCGGTTACCGCGCGGGCCAGGCGGATGGCGCTCATGGCCGCCTCGGTGCCGCTGTTGACGAAGCGCACCATCTCGACCGCGGGCAAAGCACTGACGATCGTGCCGGCAAGCTGGGTTTCGGCTTCGGTGGGCGCGCCATAACTGGTGCCGCGTCCAATCGCTTTGGATAACGCCGCAACGACGCGCTCATTCGCGTGCCCGACGATCATCGGGCCATAGCTGCCGACGTAGTCGATGTATTCGTTGTCATCCAGATCGGTGACGATGCATCCCACCGCTTCTTTGATAAATAGTGGCCGGCCTCCGACGGCTTTGTACGCGCGCACCGGCGAGGAAACCCCGCCCGGCATCACCTGCCGGGCCTTCAGAAATGCAGCTTCGGAATTCCCGGTCACTCGTTTCGATTCAGACATAACTAAACCGTAAGGCGGGATACCTCAAACGTAAAGAGTCTCTGAATTTTTTAGGCTGCGCCGAAGGCGCGCGTTTTTCCGATTTGAAAACCGCGTGCCTTCGGCGCAGCCGCTAAAAAGTAATAAACCTGAAAATCCCGCGTAAATGATGCGCATAAAAAAACCCGGGTCGGGGGAGGGCATCCCGGACCCGGGTCGGAGGGGAGAGTGAGAATCGCGACGCATCAGAGTACTACTTCAATCCCCATTGCGTCTTTGCTGATTCTACATGCAACCATCGTCGTTCGTCAACACTAAAATTGAAAGAATTCGTCGAAAACGAAAAATTCTAAGTCGAATAGGACATTGTCTTTACGCAACATCGGATATAGACCTACATACTTATACGCAACACGGTAAGTAGTTTATGCAAAGTGTGTAATTTCTGAGGCCAAATGCTGTATCGGCAATCGATATCATAGCGGAAATGTTGATTAGGAACGAAGAGCATGGAAGAACTCGTAAGTGTTGATTGTGGCGCGGGCTTCCAACCTGCAATCTGCAATTGAGGGAGCAGGCTGGTAGCCCGCACCACAAAGTATATCGTTCCCCGCATTAATTTTGCCAGAGTGGCAGCGGTAACCTATTGGCTGTCGAAATGGCATACAGTCATTGCCGCCGCCGTTGGCTCCGAATCGCGCAACTCAATACTCATTCGAGCTTTAAATTCTGGAATCTGCGGAAAAAACATGGCATATCGTTTGCCTTAGTCGATCCAAGCCACTACAAATGCAACTGAATTGAAGTGGCGGCGTGAGCGATATTCGACGAGGGCGTTAGAAAATCCTCGTCGAGCGGTCGAATCAATCAATCAGACAACCGTTATTTGAAGGAGTCTATCCATGGGCAAGATTATTGGCATCGACTTGGGCACGACGAACAGCGTCGTTGCGGTGATGGAAGGCGACCAGCCCAAAGTTCTCATCAACACCCAAGGCAGTCGATTGACGCCATCCGTCGTCGCTTTCACCGAAAAAGGTGAAATCCTCGTCGGGCAAACCGCGAAGCACCAGCAGGTGACGAACAGCAAGAACACCGTCTTCTCGATCAAGCGATTCATGGGCCGCCGACACAGTGAAGTGGCCCAGGAAGAGAAGATGGTGCCTTATAAAATTGTCGGCGGCGCGGAAGAAATGGTGAAGATCGAGGTGCGCGGCAAGACCTACACGCCGGAAGAAGTGTCGGCGATGATTCTTCAGGATCTGAAGAAAACCGCCGAAACCTACCTCGGTGAAAAGGTCGATCAGGCCGTCATCACCGTGCCGGCGTATTTCAACGATGCCCAGCGTAAAGCGACCAAAGATGCCGGTGAAATTGCCGGCCTCAAAGTGCTCCGCGTTCTCCCCGAGCCCACCGCTGCCGCGCTGGCGTATGGCCTCGGTAAAAACAAAAATGAAAAACTCTTCGTCTTCGATCTGGGCGGCGGCACGTTCGACGTGTCGGTGCTCGACGTGGGCGATGGCGTCTTCGAAGTCCTCAGCATCAACGGCGACACCCATCTCGGTGGCGATGACTTTGACGAAGAACTGATCAACTACTTGGCCGAGCAATTCCGCAAGCAGGAGGGGATTGACTTGCGCAAGGACGCCATGGCCCTCCAACGTCTCAAAGAGGCCGCCGAAAAAGCCAAGATCGAACTTTCCGGCGGAATGGAAACGACCGTCAATCTCCCGTTCATCACCGCCACTCAGGATGGCCCGAAGCATCTTCAGGAAACGATCACCCGCTCGAAATTCGAGCAGATGATCAATCATCTGGTGGAGAAATGCCGTGGGCCAGTGGTCAATGCGCTCAAAGATGCGAAATTGAATCCCGAGCAGATCGAGGAAGTGATTCTGGTCGGCGGTTCGACGCGCGTCCCGATGGTGAAAAAATTGGTCAAGGAATTGTTCAAGGGGAAAGAGCCGAATCAGACGGTGAACCCGGACGAAGTGGTGGCCGTCGGCGCTGCGATCCAAGCCATGATCGCCACCGGTGGGATGGAAGGGCTGCTGGTGCTCGATGCCACTCCGCTCAGCTTGGGCGTTGAAACACTTGGTGGCGTGATGACGGTGCTCGTGGCCCGCAACACCACGATTCCGCACAGCAAGTCGGAAACTTTCTCGACCGCCAGCGACAATCAAAGTTCCGTGACGATCAACGTGCTGCAGGGCGAGCGAGAGTTTGCCAAAGACAACCGCCTGCTCGGCCGATTCGATCTGAGCGACATCCCCCCGGCCCCGCGCGGCGTGCCGCAGATCGAGGTCACTTTCAATGTCGATGCCAACGGCATTCTCAACGTTCACGCCAAGGACAAAGGCACCGGCAAGGAGAACAAGGTCACGATTCAGGGCAGTACGGGTCTCAACAAGGAAGAGATCGAAAAGATGAAGCGGGAGGCCGAGGCCCATGCGGTCGAAGACAAGAAGCGTCGCGAGACGATCGACCTGAAAAATCAGGCGGACAATCTGGTTTATCAAACCGAGAAAGCCCTTCGGGAATATGGCGACAAGGTGGCCCCGGATGTTCGCGGGCAAGTCGAAGTGGCCATGAATAATCTCAAGGAAGCCAAGAACGGCGATGATGGCGACCGCATCAGGAAGTCGATCGAGAACCTGAACAACATCTCTCACAAACTGGCCGAGGAGATGTACAAAGGTGCCGGTGCGACGGCCAGTGCCGCCGGAGCTGCCGGGAATCCACCGCCGAGCGACCGCGCGACGCATGGCGATGCGGGGGAGAAGAAAAAGGACGAGGATGTGATTGATGCGGAGTATGAGGTGAAGGAATAGTAGCGGTCGTCCGGGTCAAAGAGCTTGACCCACTCCGCCTTGTCTACAGAAACGCCAGCGGCCGGTCATTTGACCGGCCGCTGGCGTTTTGCAATGGCATCCCCGCAAGTTTATTTATTACAGCCTCCAGCACTTATTTTTAAATCGTCAATCTCGCGAAATACGTCTTCCGCCGATGCGTACTGCCCGGAACTAACCCGATCGTCAATCAATTTTTGAATCGTTGGATTTTTCAATGTCAGCATCATGGAATTCGCTACCTCCCCCTTTTTTATAACAACTCATGCCCCTGGAAGTCAGCTGAATGTCATCCAATCAACACCGCATTCATCGCCAGTTTTTTCAGACATTCCCGAATCGCGTGGTCTGTCGCGCCCGTGATCGACTTCAACGCCGCCGTATCGCGCGTCCCGTCGAGCAGTGCCAGAACCGAGCACTCGAACGCATCCGGCGATCGAACGCCCCGATGCCGTCGGTTGTGAATCACGCGACCGTTCGCGGCCTGCCATCGGGCCAGCGGGGTAGCCATCGGTTTCGGGCCGATCTGTTTCACGAACACCGGTGACGTCAGGTGCGGCTCGACCGAATCCGCCATGAACATGTCCAGAAGCAGTTGGGCCAGGTGAAGCCGTGCGGCAAGATCGTCGATCCGCGCATTCATCGCATGGCGGACGCGTTTCCACACTTGATCGAACCCGATCGCCTGCGGAAACGCCCCGGCGATCTCGACGATCGCGGCCTTCAAACCCACATCGTTGGTCGCGAAAGTTCCGCCATCATGTGCTTGAAAAGTAACCTGCGCCTCGGGACGCAGATCGACCGGGGCCGTTGGAAACACGGTCGCGGTGAAGTGACAGTGCATGAGTCGTTTCGCATCGAGCGGCCGCTGAATTTTTCGATCCTGATGCACGATTAAACTCCGGCGGAATTGTCGGCCAAGGGCGAAGTCGATGCACTGTTCGAGATGGATCAGATTGGCGCCGAGCTCCGGGCGCTGCTGCCGTAGCCGCGATTCCACGCGGAAGACGCCGCCGCCCGACCGTGCATCGCCCAGATACGCCAAACCCCGTTCTTCAATCCGCGCCGCGAACTCGCGAAAGTAAATCGGTTCGTGCCATGGCTCCAAATGCTCGTGGGCAATATACGAATCCGGCGCTTTGAGAACCATGTCGACTTCGCCGCCCAGCACCCGGCGATACCCGGTGGGCTCATCCCCTGCCGCTGAAAGAATCATCTCCGCAAAATTACGGCCCGATGCCAGCCGGGACCGCAGCCCGGTCTGCGGCGGTAATTCAGACTGCCCGTATTGCAGCAGGTCGCGCATCACGCCGCGCAATCGCCAGCCGGGATTCGTGTTGTAGCTGACATACGCCACGCCGTTCGGCGAAAGATGCGCATTGCAGATCTCCAGAATCCGCCGTTGAACGTCCGGAGGAACCCAGGAGTAAAGCCCATGCGCGATGATGTAATCGAACGATCCGAAATCGGCAGTGATGTCGGTCAAACTCATCGCCTGTAGCCGAATGTTTTTCAGTCCCAGCGCGTCGATGATCGCCATCCCCTCGGCGATTTGATTCGGAGCCAGATCGACCCCGACAAAGTCGGACCCCGGCAGCGCTTCGGCCGCCGGGAGGAGGTTCCCTCCCGCAGCGCATCCCAGTTCCAGCACGCGGCAGTGGTCGATCGGCACCGGGTCCAGACCGGATAAATAAGCGATCGTCGCCAACCGTCCCGGATGGCTCTCGAAAAACGGATTGCTCTCATACGGCAACTGCTCGTAGCTTTCCGCCTGTGCATCCAAATCGATCATGCAAAGTCTCCGTTCCGCGTGGCAAAAAAGTGATCTGCATTCATGTAAGCGTGTGATGGTAGTCCGTCAAATCTCTCCGTTGGTAAGCCGGATGACCGGGTCGGAATCGCGGTTCCCCTGATTTTATCGTTCGAGTGCCGTGCGACGGGACCGGAAATTCAACCTCCCGTTGCTTTTTTCACGATCCATCCTACCCTCGTGTCGATGCTCGATAAGTCTTTTGCCCAGTGGTGGCTTGGCCGCGTGCGGCCATTCAAGGATGTGGTCCCGGAGAAGCTCGCCGCCGAGCATGAGGCGATGCACAAGCAGCAGGATTACAACCGCAACTACGCCGATTTTCTACACGGTGCGGTGCTGCCCTCGGTTGATGATCTGGTGAAAGTGCTGGCTAAAAATCGCGTGATCCATCGCGTTTCGACCTGGGGAAACCAGCTCTCGCTTCGCATCCATCTCGCTTGGCGATGGGGAGAGCTGGTCATCATGCAGAGCCATGAGGACTGCGTGACCTTCGAGCATCACATCATCACCGAAGGTGAGAAGCGCGGTGAGGATTCGGCGGAGGATCATTCGCATACCTACGACCTGCGCGATGCCCTCCCGGCGATGGTGGCCAACCAGGAACTGCAATTTTATCTGGGACGGCTCGCGCAGGATTTGGTCGAAGGGGAAGAACCGGCGGAGATACCACCGGGGGAAATTCCACCGTCGGAGGACTGAATTGTTTGTGGTGCGGTAAGGTTGAGTCGCGATACGATTGCGCTCATTTTTCTTCGCGCTTCGGGGGGCATATTATCTTATTCCGAACGGTCGTTGCGGAATCCGGGTCGTCGCCTGCGGCTCCGATCCCGGCGTGAATGAGGTGATTGATCCAGTGTTCGCTTTGAATCGAGATGTGGTTATGTCCCCTAAAAAAATTGCGTTGGTAGGGCATTGCGGGCCTGACAGCAGCTATCTGCGGATGACGATTTCAAGCGCGATCAAGAACGCGAAGATTCTGTCGGCGGATGATGATGCGGAACTAAGCCAAGTGCTGGGCGAAGAGGTCGATCTGATGTTGTTCAATCGCGAACTCGGATTCGGTTTTTCCGAAACCGAAGGCGTGAAATTCATCGAGCAACTGCATCGCACGAATCCGACTTTAAAAATGATGCTGGTCAGCAATTATCCCGAAGCCCAGGCTGCCGCCATCGCGGCGGGGGCATTGCCGGGCTTCGGTAAGCGAGAGATCGGAACTTCAAAGGTCAAGGAAATTCTGCGCGGCGCGGTAGAGGCTTAACAGCCAGACACGCCGGGATCGGAGCCGCAGGCGACGACCCGGATTCCGCAAGCACCACTCGCTCGGGCCTCCCGATATAAACATCCTTCACCCCAGACGAAAAATGCGCCGCGCACGGAGCCCCCGGCGCAAAGTCTCCCAACAAGTCTCGACGCTCGACGGCAACTGACACCGACGCCTGCAACCAAGGCTCATGCCGAATCCGAAAACGACGCAGCACACGATCACGGCACGTGAAAGCCGTAGATCGCTCCAGCAGAAATTCCGCTTCACTTCCCGCCGCAGAAGTTTGAAATATTTTTGAATCGTCCAAGGTTGCCCGGCAACGAAGCTGTTTCCCACGGCAATTGACTTCCCGAGTCATAAGACCCTCGGAGTCGATCGAATGATTCAATCCTCCGAATCGATACGGCAACCCATATAGCCGCAGCCCCAACAAAACGGCAAGGCGATTGGGAATCCATTCCGCCAGGAAAAAAATCCCCCGTCCATCCCCGTGCCGGACGTAGGTTCGCACGTTCAGAAATTCATGCGTGGCCAAAGGTCGGCTGATCCACTCCGCCGCTTTGCCACCGAAGATGGGCCGCAATCGATCCTGTGTGAACGACACCAGACTGACGTAGGCGTATCCTTCAAAAAGATCCAGTGGCAATGGAACCTGCGGCTGTAACACATCGGGATGGATCCGAAAATGAACGAACAGCACATCCCGCCAATCCGCCATGAAAAGCGGGCGAAGGAACGGGCCTGTGAAAACTTCCGCGTCTGGGTTGGGTGCCAAAGGTCGCGGTACGCCGAGACCTGTGCTGGCCTGGCCGCAAAGCACAGGTCTCGGAGTACCGCGACCTGTGGCACCCCGAGCGTCTGCCAACTTGGAAGCGGTTGACGACCGGATCCAAAAGTTGCGCAGATCTTTCATCGCCGAAATCATTTGTCGCGCCCCGTTTCTTCCGGCAAATCCGGTTGAAGCCGGCACACCGCGCTGATCCGCTGTCGATGTGCCGCGATCCAGCGATAGAGATGGGACAGCACTCCATGCACCCAGCGAATTTTTCCCACCGTTGCGAGTGGTCTGCTCCATCTACTCTGCTCCGCGACGTGAATGTAAACATCCACCCCCTGCAGCAATCGACCGTCGGGCGTAAGCAATCCCATTTCTCGCGGGGAGAGGGTTTGACCCGCGCCTAACTTCGCAACCACCCAGGGAGTCTGCAACGGAATGGCGACGAATCCCGCCTGGCGGAACAAAGCTCTTAGCCGACGCACCCCAACGCTGCACATCCCGCAGCGCCCATCGTAGAGAATCCAACCGCGCTGCATGGTATTCTCAAAAGGGTGACGAGCGACTTCAGGCATGTTGGAAACTGTTATGACAGATTTGCCAGCCGAGAGAAGCGCCATCGCTTTCAAAAGTAAAGTGGAGTTTATCCCGGGAACTCTTTGCGGGTTCGCGCGTCTACTCTCGTGGCGACGATTCGCCGGATTGTTTAGAGCAAATTTCTAAAGTGGTCCGCTACAACAAGGTGCAAACTGCGCTAGAAATGCAAAACTGAAATAAGGAGCTAACCATGAAACGCATTCTGACGGCGGCACTATTTGGAGTTTCCGTGATGGCAGGACTTCCCCCCGAATTCTCACCCGCTCTTGCAGCCCCCGCGCCGGCGACTCAACCGGGACACGCGGTGGAAGTGCCGGTCAAAGTGGTCGTGCTTTTTTCGAGCGGGGTCGGTTATTTCGAGCACGCCGGACCGATCCGCGGAACCGGCAGCGCCGAACTTCGCTTCAAGACCAATCAGATCAACGACATCCTTAAAAGTCTGGTGCTGGAGGATTCCAACGGCGGGAAGGTGACGGGCGTCACGTACCCGTCACAGGATCCGATCGCCAAAACCCTGCGCAGTTTTCAGATCGACATCACCGGCAATCCATCCCTCGGCGAGCTGCTCAACCAGTTGCGCGGCGCGAAAGTCAAAGTGACGCTTGGCGTCGAAACCACCGAGGGCATCATCCTCGGCCTGGAGAAAAAGCAGAAGCCGGCAGGGGATAAAGCAACCGTCGAAACGTGGGTGCTCAATCTCATCAGCGGTGGATCGATCCGCTCGGTCGAACTGGATCTGGTCACCAAACTGGAACTGGAAGACAGGCAGTTGCAGGAAGAACTGGGCAAAGCGCTGATGGCCTTGGCGCAGTCGCGCGATCAGGACAAGAAGCCGGTCACGATCAATTTCACCGGGGATGGGGAACGGCTGGTGCGGTTGGGCTACGTCGTCGAAACGCCGATCTGGAAAACCAGCTATCGGTTGCTTTTGAGTGAAAAGGCCAGCCAATTGCAGGGGTGGGCAATCGTCGAAAATCAAACGGACAATGATTGGAACGATGTTCAACTTTCGCTTGTGAGCGGGCGGCCGATCAGCTTCATTCAGGATTTGTACCAGCCGTTGTATGTGCCGCGACCGACGGTGAAGCCGGAGCTGTTCGCCAGTCTGCGGCCACAGACCTACGAAGGCGGATTGGACAGGGCCAAGGACTTGGAGAGGTTTGCTGTGGAGAGCGAGGTGAAAGATTCACCGGTCCTCGCAAAACGCCAATTGCAGTTCCATGGATTGGCGACGAATTCCAACCGATCCCTGGCGGCGGCGTCGATGGGCCGGTCGGCTGGCGCGCAAGGTTTGAGTGACGAAGCTGTAGCCATTTCCCAACCGATGGACGCCGCCGCTTCGATTGCCTCCGTCGCCAGCGCCGCCAAAATCGGTGAACTTTTTCAGTACACCGTCGGCAGCGTCAGCCTTCCGCGGCAGCGCAGCGCGATGATTCCGATCATCACCGATCCGATCGAAGTGGAACGGTTGAGCATCTACAACCAAAGCGTTTTGCCGCGCAATCCGTTGAACGGCGCGCGGTTGAAAAACACCACCGGCAAGCATCTGCTGGCCGGCCCGATCACCGTGCTGGATGGCAGCAGTTATGCCGGTGATGCCAGTGTCGACAACGTGCCGCCGGGCCAGGAACGGCTCATCAGCTACGGCGTCGATCTGCAGATCATCGTCGACGCCACCAAAAATCGAAGCGACACCGCGATCCAAACCGGCAAAATCGTCAAAGGGGTTTTGCACCTGACCCGGAAGAATGTCTTCACGCAGGAATACACCGCCGAGAACAAGGGCGATAAGGAGAAGGGGCTGATTATCGAGCACCCGATTCGCGCGGGTTGGCATCTGGTCGACACCGATAAACCGATTGAAACCACCGAAGCCGTGTACCGGTTCAAGGGAAAAGTCGCGGCGGGAAAGGGGACGCAACTGAAAGTGAAGGAAGAGATTATCGAGGGCGAAGAGTTCGCCATCCTGCCGTGGGATCTCGGGCAACTCGATTGGTATCGCAAGCAGGGTGAAATCTCCAAGCCCGTTCGCGAGGCTCTGCTGACGGCGATGCAGAAAAAGTCGGCCCTGATCGACACGCAACGGTCGATCGATCAGCGCGTTCAACAGATAGCACAAATCACCGGCGAGCAAACGCGCATTCGCGAGAACATGAAAACCGTCAACCAGCAAAGCGAATACTACACCCGGCTGCTCAAAAAGCTGAACGAGCAGGAGAGCCAGATCGAAAAACTGCAGGGCGATTCCGAGGAACTGCGGAAGAAGCTCGATCTCCAACAGAAGGGATTGGAGCAGTATTTAGCGGAACTGAATGTCGAATGAAAATCATTCGGAGTAATTCCGACCGTGCGAATTTTTGGTGGCATGGGCGTCTCGCCCATGCATTTCTTCAGCCAGGAAGCACGGGCGAGACGCCCATGCCACCTGCTTTCGATAGACACATTTCGCATTTAGCGCCTCACCCCGTATCGTTCACCGCGTGACGCGCCGACTGCTTTTGCTCAACACCGACCTCGAACTCGGCGGCACGCCGACGGTGGTGCGCGAGTTGGCGCTTCGCCTTCACGATCCGCCGCGATGGCACGTTGAAGTCGCCTGCCTTGGGAAGTGGGGGCCCATCGCCGATCAGATCAGGAATGCCGGTCGCGACGTGACCGCGCTCGGGGCCAGGGGCATCAGCGATGTGTGGGTGATCCGGCGGTTGATCGATCTGATTCGCGAGCGGAACATCG
>JANXVV010000620.1 GCA_025351525.1 Humisphaera sp.
GGTCGAACTGAAGCCGGCCGCGTGAGCCGGCCAACACCTTGTGCCCTTGGACGGCAGGCTGAACCGAGATCCAACGCCGGTACGCGATCCGCAAGGTTCATTTTCGGAGCAGACCTGTGCTCTTGGGCCGCCGAAAGACACAGGTCTCGGAGTACCGCGACCCGTGGCACCCGACACCCTGCGGTTGGCGGAGGGGCGGTGGGAGAAAGGCGAAATCAGAAGAAAGCTCGAATTGAAGAAGTGGAAGAAAGCTCGAAGTTCGGAAAGATTTCAAGGGCTTCCCCGCTGTTTCGATCTTCGCCTTTTCCGCTTCGAGCTTTTTTCTGATTTCTGGTTTCGAGTTTCTGATTTGCTCTTCGTTACCGGACCCGCAGAACGGGGCGGATCGGCGGCCCGATAAGGTCGGGCGCGGGCGGGGTGCGAAGGCCGCGTCCGGGAAAAGCGGGGTGAGCGGGGATTTAAACGAGGGGGGGCGTTCTTTCTCTTGCCTGAAAGAATGTCTCTCACAGGATAGTCGCTGCGACTTGCAGCAGAGCGTGTTTTCAAGAAGACACGAACGCTCGGTTGTGCGCCTTGGCTATCCGCGCTTGACAATCTCAGTTGGAACACGCGAACTCGGGCAATGTCGTATCAGCCTCGGTTCTTTCTGACTGGCAAACGGTTTTTACCGGCGTAAATGCTGGAAAAACCAATCAGTTGGCCGGGGCGTCGGGCACAGGGGGATTTTTCCCGGCGATCTCTTTTTTCTTCTGGCGCAGATGGCGAATGACCAGTTCGGGAAGCAGGCCATTCAACTGTTTCAGCTCACCCCCCAGTGCGACGATCTGCCGAATCAGACTGCTGCTGGTTAGGGCGTATTGGTCGCCGGTCATGATGAAAACCGTCTCCACCTCCCCCACTGCCCGGTTCGCCAGGGCGAGTTGAAATTCATAGCGCAGATCCGAGACGTCGCGAATGCCGCGCAGGATGACGGTGGCCTTCATCTGCCGCACGAAGTCGACGGTGAGGCCCGTAAATGATTCGACGCGAACGTTGGGCATGTCTTTGAGCAGTTCGCGGATCATGTCGACGCGTTCGTCGAGGGTGAACATCTCGCGCTTGTCGGGATTGATGCCGACGCCGACGATGAGTTCATCGAACAGATGAACGCCTCGGCGGATGACGTCGAGGTGCCCGTTGGTGATCGGGTCGAACTGACCGGGAAAGACACCTCGTTTGCGCGCTTGACTCATGAAGGATAGAATAACAGGCGGAATGACGAATGACGAAATCCGAGCGCTGCGGCAAATTGCGAATCACGAAATTTAAATACACGAACGGCATATCACGAAACCATTTCAACATTCGTGTATTCGTCATCGATTCGTGAATTGGAATGTTGTCATTCGTCATTCGCCTGGGGTTCAAATTTCCCCAACCCATCTCTTCCCGCTACATTTGCCCTCATGCTCCAGCCTCACCGAACGGATTCGGGCCTCACGATCTACCGGTCGCCGCTGCTTGAACAGATCGGGGTGCCACACGCGTTCAGCACGCGCGTGGGCGGAACGAGTCCGCCGCCATTCAACGCTCTCAATCTCGGATTGCTCGGCGACTCGATGTTGCAGGATGATCTGTCCAACATTCACGAAAACTATCGGCACCTTCGCGAGGCCATTGGGTGCGAAGGGCGCGAGCGATGCTGGGTCCATCAAGTACACGGTGTACGCGTTTGCACCGTGCGGAGGCGAGAGACGTTCGAGAACGGGCTTAAGGCGGATGCACTGGTGACCGACGATCCCGAGCGGCTCATTTCCGTGAAGTACGCCGACTGCGTGCCGGTGCTTTTATCCACCGTCGACGGGCGCGTCGTCGCGGCGATCCACTCGGGTTGGCGCGGCGTGGTGGCGGGAGTCATCGCGGCAGCCATCCAAAGCATGGTCGATCTGGCGGGCGAAGCTCCGCAAACACTCGCCGCGGCGATCGGGCCTTGCATCGGGTTTGAGCATTTTGAAGTCGGTCCGGAAGTTCTGGAATCATTCGTCTCGCTCTTCGGGGAAGATGCGCCGCTACGGCGTGTGAATGAGAAAGGATTCATCGATTTACAGGAAGCCGTGCGCCGACAATTGATGATGGCTGGTTTGCCCGAGGGTCGGATTGACGGCAACGACCGATGCACGTTTCGCGATCGCGACGAGTTTTTTTCCCATCGTCGCGAGGCGGGGATCACCGGTCGGATGGCGGCATTGATCGGGCCGCGATCCGAACCTCCTTTCACACTCGCCCGCTAACATGGGCCAGAAACCCAAGCCACGCTGAAGCTTTTTTAATCAAGTAGAAATGCCTCGATCCACCGCCCGATTCGTCCCCTGGCTTCTCATCCTCATTACCGTTTCGGTATGGGGCGTGGTGGTGACGCACGATTTCGCGCCGGTCGACGATGTGATGACGATCGCGCAAAATCCGAAGCTCAATCCACCGCGATTCACCTCTGACGGCGTGCTATGGTATTGGACTCACCCATACATGGGACTCTACGTTCCCGTCACGTACACCGCGTGGGGATTGATCGCGAAGGCGACGTGGGCGCCGACACCGGATGAGCACGGGCAGTTCTTAAGGGGATCTGTTTTTCACGCCGCGAGTGTGCTGGCGCATTGGATCAGTGTATTGGCGGTCTATGCCATCCTGCGACAACTCACGCGGCGAACGTGGCCGGCAGTCGCGGGCGCGTTGCTGTTCGCGGTGCATCCGCTTCAGGTTGAAACGGTCGCCTGGGCCTCGGGATTGAAGGATGTGATGAGCGGCGGGTTCTCGTTGGTGGCCATTTGGCTTTATCTACGCGCGGTCTCGCAGAACGGCATCTCATCAATTTCCTTATCTACTTCCGCAGTAATGCACGGGCGGGACGCCCATGCCACCTCTCCGCCAAACTACCATCTGTGGAGCGTCGCGTCATTGCTCATGGCGATGCTCTGCAAACCGTCGGCGATGGTGACGCCATTGATCGCTGCGGTGCTGGACTACTTCATTCTCCGCAGGTCGGCGAGGGAAGTGGTTCGATCGATCGCGCCTTGGATGCTGATGGTCGTGCCGTTGGTGCTGTTGGCGAAAATGGTGCAACCGGGATCGGGGGTGGCGTCGCCGCCTGTCTGGGAACGGCCGATCATTGCAGGAGGTTCGCTGGCGTTTTATCTCGGGAAATTATTGCTGCCGATCGGGCTTACGTTTGACTACGGGTGGGAACCGCTGGTGATGCTCGGTAAGAATTGGTTCTGGGGAAGCACGATGGTTCCGGTGGCGATGGGAGTGGGACTATGGCTAACCCGTAAGCGTCTACCATGGTTGCGGGCGGCGGGTTTGGTGTCGGTTGCGGCGCTTTTGCCGGTGCTGGGATTTGTGCCGTTTATGTTCCAGAGTTACTCCACGGTCGCCGATCACTACATGTATCTGGCGATGCTGGGACCGGCGATGGTAGTCGCTTGGGGACTGTCAAACCTGCCCAGTCAACAGTGGCGATTCGCCACCGTCGCCTGCGCGATCGGGCTGATGGTGCTGGCCGGGCTGACGATCCGGCAGCTTCAATTTTGGCGGAACCCCGAGACGCTTCTTCGGCGAATGATCGCCGTCAAACCCAACAGTCTCACCGGACATAACGGGCTTGGAAAACTCTACGAGTCACGGCATGATTTCAAGCACGCCGAGCAGGAGTACCGCCTGCTGATCGCGATCAATCCCGCGTACTTACCCGCCCGCGAAAACCTCGTGAATGTCTGCCGTTACACAGGCCGTGCGGAGGAGGCGATCGATCAGGTCCATGCCCTGATGAAATTGCTCGGCCTGCAAAAAGGTTCCAACCCCGAAGCATACCGCGATGCGTTTTTTCAGTTGGGACAGATCACGTTGACGCAGGGTCTCACTGCCGATGCCGTGCGGTACTTTCAGGAAGATCTGCGGTTGCATCCCAATCATGTCGAAGGGCAGATCGCACTACATCGGGCAGAACAAAAACTTAAATCCGGTAAGTAGATTGACGGCTTGGAGGGCGGTCGTCCCCGACCGCTGCACCGGCGGAAGGGGACTGCCGCCCTCCAGCCGCCTTATCTCATTCGCATGAGTAGTCTCGCATCAGTATCCTTTCTCCATGCCATCAACTCGAACGAAGCGACAATCCCCGCCCTTTTCACCACATTGGCTTCCCTTGCTCTTCGGTCTGGTCGCTTGCCTCCGCCCATCACATGGCAAATCCGCCGAGGCACCAGCCCGGCCCAATATCGTTCTCATTCTCGCCGATGATCTGGGGTTCTCCGACATCGGTTGCTATGGCTCGGAGATCGCCACGCCGAATATTGACCGTCTCGCCGCGCAGGGAGTTCGCTTCACCCAGTTTTATAATTCCGGTCGATGCTGCCCTACCCGCGCTTCGCTGTTGACCGGCCTGTATGCCCACCAAGCCGGCGTCGGGGCGATGATTGATGATCGCGGCTGGCCTGCCTATCGCGGCGAGATCAACCACGATTGCGTCACCCTCGCCGAGGCGCTCGGCACTGCGGGTTACCGCACGGATATGGTCGGCAAATGGCATCAGGTTCACATGCGCATCACCGGCAAGCCGCAGATCAATCACCGGAATCAGGATCCATTCTGGTTCGACAAAAACAACTGGCCGCGTCAGCGCGGTTTCGATTCATTTTTCGGCACGATCATCGGCGTCGGAGACTACTTCGATCCTTTCACGCTGACACAAAACAATGATCCGGTGGTGACTCCCCAACCGGGGTTTTATTACACCGATGCCATCGCCGACCAAGCCGCCGAGCGGATTGCGGAGAATGCCAAAACCCGCAAACCCTTTTTTCTGTATGCCGCGTTCACGGCGCCGCACTGGCCGCTGCAGGCGATGCCGGAAGACATCGCCAGGTATGAAAACAAATATGCGGTGGGCTGGGACGAACTGCGCCGTCGCCGGCATGAGCGACAGATCAAATTGGGGATCGTCGATGCGCGTTGGTCGCTCTCTCCCCGCGATGCCGAGGCGCGGGCCTGGGACGAGATGGCCAATCAAGGTTGGGACGCCCACCGCATGGCCGTCTACGCGGCACAGATCGACCGGCTCGATCAGGGCGTCGGCAAAATCCTCAAGGCGCTCGACACCGCCAACGCGGCCGACAACACCGTCGTCCTCTTTCTCTCCGACAACGGAGGCTGCGCCGAGAAAGTGCAGCCCGACTGGTTCGACATCAACACCGAAACCCGCGATGGTCGAAAGGTGGCGGTCGGCAACAATCCCGCCGTTCTCGCCGGCCCGGAAACCACCTACCAAAGCTACGGCCCCGGCTGGGCGAACGCATCAAACACGCCATTCAGACGCTTCAAACATTTCGCCCACGAAGGCGGGATCGCCACGCCTTTGGTGATCCGCTGGCCCGCCGCGATCCCCCACCCCGGCACCATCCTGAACGAACGCGGTCACGTCATCGACCTCATGCCCACCTTCCTCGAACTGGCAAACGGCGAATACCCCAAACAGTTCAACAGCCACCCCATCCTCCCCGCAGAAGGCCAAAGTCTCATCCCCGCCATCCTCTCCCACCCCCACCCCGAACGGCCTCCGATCTTCTGGGAACATGAAGGCAACCGCGCGGTGCGCGTAGGCCGATGGAAGCTCGTCGCCGAGCATAATAAGCCGTGGGAACTGTATGATATGGAGGCTGATCGGACGGAGACGCACGACCTGGCCGTGGATCGGACGGAAAAGGTGAAGGAGCTACAGGAGGTTTATCGGCAATGGGCGGAACGAGTGGGCGTGCAGACTTGGCCAACGCCTAAAGCGCCTTTGCAGGTGCCGACGATTTCAGATTGACCGTGGCCGAAGTTAGGCTGCTTTTCGCATTTCACTGACTGTGCGGGTGGCATGTCGAGACTCGGGTGCCAAGGCACCGGGCATGTTTGGACGCGCTACTCGAGTGGCGTAAAAAACGTCTGCTGGAACTCTCACCAAGCCCGGCGAACTTCGCCCGATGGTGATCCCGGCGCATCATGGAAAGGTAGACGCCATTTATAAAAAGCAAGCCCGCAAAAGCTGTGAATGACCGCCCCTTTTCCGCGCCCGTTCTTGCCAAGGCCCGAAAGGCGGTGGAGGACTATCGATTCTCGTTTTGGCGCGAGGACGGGCGCTTCGTCGCGGAGTGCATTGAATTGGACACGCTCGGTGTCGGGAAAACATCCAACGCCGCCGTAGCCGAGGCCCGGGATCTGGGGATCACCGCAGCCGCCGTGCCAATCGAATCGCGAAAACGGCTACCGCTGCCAGCCTTTGCGCAGGCGAGAACCGTGCAGGTCAACACCAGGCTTTCACCGGCGGAAAAACGGGCGGTTGAGGACGCCGCTCGATCCGGTGGGTTCTGCGGCATCTCCGATTACATACGCATTCGCGGACTGGCGACGGTGTAACTCGTGCCGGATGCAAACCGCTCTACTTATTCAACTCCCCCGGCTTCGGTTCCCCCGCCGGAGTCGTCGGTGCGGGCTCGCCCGCCGTCGGAAGCGACCAGTGATCGCGGAGCAGTTTGTAGCTCGGGTCTTTTCCATCCGACCGCTTTTCGGCCAAATCCAGATAGCCGGCGGCACGGCGTTCGTTGCCGGTGTTGTAGGAAATGTACGCCAACAGAAATACCGGAGTCGGGGATTGTTGATCGGTGCTGGCGATCTCTTTCAGATCCTTGATGACCGATTGCAGGCGGTCTTCGCCGAGGAAGCTTCGCAGATCGTATTGAGCCATCAGCAAGGCTTGATCCGATGCGAAAGCCTGCTTCAAATGACCCTCGGCGCGGTTGTAGTAGGACGCCCCGAGTTCCGCATTGGCCCGGCCAACCCACACCAGCGGTTGATTGGGGGCGACCTGCTCGGCGGCGGAATATTGATCGATTGCCGACGTGAATTTCCCCTCTTTCATCAGCAACTCGGCCTTGCTCAAAATCTCCTTGAGCCCCTTCCCGGCAATGCCGGATGTCATGGTCTTTACGGCAACCGGGCCGGGTTTCGTATCGAGACCGATCTTGGGCTTCGTCGCATCGTCCGTCGGCACGGGAACCTCATTCGGCTTCTGGGTGGATTTGACCTTGTCTTCCGCCGCTTTCTTCACGCGGTTGGCTGCGTTGAATTGGTCGGCACCCAGTTCGGCGGTCGATTTGCGGTCGGTCTGGTATCGCTCCAGGCGTTTTTTCAATTCATCGTACTGCGTGCTCTGCTGAGCCGCCGTGCCGACGATTTTGCTGTAGGTTCCCTCATCGCTTCTGAGCGAACCGTTGAAGGCGTTGGCTTGGATCGACGCGTTGGTGGGCTGGTGGGTGATGGCCGCATTGGCGGGAGATTCCAACGGCGCGCCGATGGGTTGAGCCAGATTCGGAGCCCGCGTGCCCACAGTGCCGTTTGCGGATGTGCCTGCGCCTCCTACGAGCAGTTCCGAGCGCATCCGTTGAACGTCGCTGGCATCCATCCGAAGACGATCCATCACGCTTTCAGGTTGTGCGCCGGTGTAGCGTTGAAGGTAACTGGCATCGCCCGCATTGCCGGCATTCAGTTGCCGAATGCCGGTTAAGGGAGATGCGCTTAGAACGGTCATTTGATTAGAGGTCGGATCGATCGGTCCCGGCAGCAGCAACTCGCCGGCCTTTGGAACCACGCTGAGAGGTTGTGTGCCCAACTGCGCGCCTAATCGCGCATCGCTGGCCTGTACGACCGTCGCTTTTTCAGGAACATAGCCCAACCCATTGGGAGCGGACGTAAAGCCCGGCTGCGGCGGTGGCGCGAATCGCGACGGGGAGAAGATGGTGGTCGATGCACCGGGGATCGGCGGCGGTGCAGTGCCTACACCCACTTGCGAGGAGTCCTTGATAAAATTATCCGTGGCGCGGCCAGGCTGGAACCCGTGGAATTCGCTCGGATCCGAATAGCCGACGCTGCCCCGGAATTCCTTGCCGCCCCCCACGTTTCCATTGACGATATTATTCCCGAACACGCCCGCGCTCGGGGGCGGGCGGTAGGTGTTGGTGCCGCCGCTTCCGATGCGATTGTTCGCATCGAGCGTGCGGCCATCGGTCGGTTTTTGAGTTTGCGCAAAGGCAGAACTTGACAGCGTCATTGCAGGCATGGCCGTCAGGACGGCGGCCAGCAACCATCGGGTGCGTTCGGTTCGGTCGATCATATTGAATCTCCGCTTGTGATACTCTTTGTTATCGGCTCAGTTGAAGTATACCGCGACAAGCTCTTTGGTTTCGTGCGAATTCCAATAATTCTTGTGGTTCAGTTTGTATTGTGGTGCGGGCTTCCAGCCTGCAATTTTGAAGCAGGCTGGAAGCCCGTGCCACATTCTCTGATGAAATCATCTCTTAAAAATCACCTGTAATCGCGGCGGCAAATCCTCGACCGCCAACGCCGGATTCGTTTTATACGGCGTATACAGCGGATCGCCGATCAGCGAATTCATCCAACTGGTCATCGGCGTGGTTTTCCAATACACCTCCGCCAACGTCAACTTCCCGGTCAACAGCAGCGGGAAAAAATCGTCCGCGCGAGGGAAGGACTGCAAATACGGCTCGGCCACCGGCCCAAACGTGGCGACGGCGCCATCCTTCAAAAGCCCGCGCACCCAACCGCGCGGATCCTCGTGCTTCAGCGTCGTCATCGTGAAACTGGCCAGATGAAACGCCACCGCGCCGGGGTTGAACTCGCACGCGGCGATATATTTGTCGACGCTGTACCACCCCACATACACCGCGACATTTTTCACGGATCCGGCAGCCAACACTTCCGGGCGATCGTCGAACACCGACGAAAGTTTCGTTTTCGTCCGCACCAACTCGGCGAAGTTGCGAACCGTCTGATCGTATTCTCCATAGGGTTCGGGCTTTCCATTTTTTTCGGGCGGCATCCCCCGACTGTCGACCACAATCCGGCCCTTCAAACCCTCGGCTTCCACCTTCATCGACGTCTCGATGATCTGTTTCACCACACCCACTTGCGGGCCATCGAGTCGGCTGACCATCAACACCGGCAAGATTTTGAGGGTGCCGAACGAATAGTGCAGCGGGTTGGCCATCCAGGCGGTTTTAGAATAATCCCACCAGAGCAGCGCCAGTTCACTATCGAAAGCCGCCACCGTGTTTTCGGTTTGGAAATAGGCGATTTGGCTTTGCAGCAGTCGGCCATATTCAAACGGGCCGAGGTAATTTTGCATGAGATCGCGCAGTTGCCTGCGGGATTCAGAATCAAATTTCCGTTCCCGAAGCATCGTAAACTTTGTGCGAAACTGGAGGAATGCCTCAATGGCCGGATTCGTCGGTTGAGTCGTCGGACGAGTGGTTGTCGGTCGGGTCGTGGGAAACGAGATCGTTTGAATCGCCGCCGGTGACAGTTCCAACAGGTGCCGCTCCATCATCCCCATGCGGCCAAGCAAAGGCGCCAGCACTTCCATCGACTGATTCTGTAAGCGATTCCGCTCAGCCGGTTCCCCTTTGGAAGCGCGTAAGATCAGACGCCGCATGGCCGCATCGCCCCGCTTCGATTGATCGTCGAAGGTCATGCCGGCCAGCGGTTTAAACGTGGCCTCGCCGTCCATCGCGAGCTTTTCGACCGCTGCGACAAGCGGTTCGATCCGCGCGGGCAATGCCACTTGCTCCGCCTTCAGCCCGGCCAATTCCTCTTCATCCTTCGGAGAGTTTTTGTGAGAGCCGATCCGAATCGGCACCCCGTAAAACGTGACCAGACAAGTGATTTTGTGCTCCAGTTCATTGTCGCGCAAAAACGCCCGGATGGCCGGCACCACTTCCCGGTCATACGTGTCGGCAGCCATTTCTTCCGACGTCGGCAGATTTAATTCGAGTATCCGGTGATCGGGAATCTTGCGAACCTGCGCATAAAGCTCCGCCAGCATCAACCCCTGCGGCGTGTTCTTATTCGTAATCAAGACGATCTGATCCGCTTCCAATCCTTGAGTCATCGGAACGACGCAGCAGACCAGAAGTAAGAGCGAGACCAGCCGATTATTACAGCAACGAAAGGGGGGGAACCGCGAAGGCGCGGAAGCGCGAAGTTGAACGCGAAGGAAATTTTCTTTTTGGTTTCTCCGCGATTCCCTTCGCGATTTCGCGCCTTCGCGGTCGCTTTTTGTCTCTGCGAACCGATGCGCGCTAGCCGGCTTCAACATCCTTTCGAATGCAAAATGCAGAGCGCGGGACGGAGCGAACTCCATCCCGGGCCCTGCATTTTGTTCGATAAATTTCAGCATCCGACCCATGGGCCGTTCTTATTTATCGCTTTTCGGCGACACACCGCTGATCCGCGGCGCGGTCACTGGGGTTTTGATCTGCGGTTGATTGGGAATCGCCTGCTGCGCACCGCGCATCGGATCGCTCGGCAACTGCTGTTGCTGCGCCTGTTCAATCATGGCGACCAGCGCCTTGATCTCGCGAAGCGATTCCGGGCTACCCCACATCAACACCCAATCCACATGCCAGTTGCATCGCTCGAAAGCGCACCCTTCCAGGTGGTAAACGGTTTCGCGGAGCACGAGCGTGCAAGCCACGAAATTACAGCGGATGAATGCCTGTCCACTGATGTAGACGGTCTGGTTAATGAACGTTTCGCCTTCGTGCTTCGTCAGCAGCATGTTGCTGTCTCCGAGTAAGGGGTGTCAAAAAATCCTGAGTCTCGATTCGGGCCCGATAACACTCGCGCCGGACAATCTCGGCAACCAAGGCGATCTGGGCAACTCTCCACGGTGGGAATACTCCCACGACTCGCGGACCCTGTCAATTCTCATCCTACGTTCCTGCTATCGGTCATTTCGCCCTCCGAATTCCAAATCATCCCACACGCCCCGTCATTCACGCCGGGATCGGAGCTTCAGGCGACGACCCGGATTCCGCAGAAAGACCACGATTTGTCGAGTGTTGCGGGCATCCAGCCTGTTTCTAAATTGCAGGCTGGAAGCCCGCAACACAATATGCTCCATTTGCCATTCCCCTTTTTAAGGTCACAATACCTGACGTCCATTCCCAAACCCTGTTCGCTCCAATCGAGGTGCCGCCATGAAAACCTTCCGCCGTATTTTATTCGTCGTCGTGATCTTAGTAATGCTGGCCGGTGCAGGCATCTTCTTCTATCTCGATCGAATCGTGAAGTCGACGATTGAAACGCAGGGCACCAACTCCCTGAACCTCCAAACCACTTTAAGCAGTGCCAGCCTCGCGCTGCTCGGCGGCAAGGTCAATCTCAGCCAGCTTCAAATCGGATCCCCCAAGGGATTCAACGCGCCGCACATGTTCGAGATGGGCGATCTCGGCGTGGTGGTCGACTATGGGCAACTGTCCAAAGAGGTGGTGCGGATCAAGCAGATCGTCATCAAGCAGCCCAAATTCGTGCTCGAGCAAGCCGATGGCAAGATGAATTTCAAAGCCGTCATGGACACGCTGCCGAAATCGGATCCGAATGCAAAGTTGATCAAGGTGATTATCGACGATCTGACTGTGACCGATGCCCTGGTCGATATTCGCCTCGGCAATGTTCCGGGGCTGGGCGAGATGAAACCGATCGAAGTCAAAGTGCCGTCGATGACCTTGAAGAATATCGGCAACAGCGACAATGCCCAAAACGGCGCGGCTCTGAAGGATGTGGTGATGCAGGTCGCCACCGCCCTGGCCGGTAAAGCCGGCGATTCCGCCAATTTCCCGGATCAGCTCAAAGGGATGCTGAAATCCAACCTGAGTGAAGTCGCCGGGAAACTCGGCGGTGAATTCACAAAACAACTGGGCGGAATCACCCAGGGCATGCAGGGCGAGTTGAACAAGATCGTGCCCGGCGTGGACGTAAACAAGTTCGTTCCCAAAAATCTCGATCCCGGCAAAGCACTCGGTGGATTGCTCGGTGGGGACAAGGACAAGAAAAAGAAGGAATGAAAGCCGTAAGGTCGGGCAGTTGCCGACGAGCAGAATGAAGAGCAACAATCACATGCTGACTTATTCAGAGACGATCAATGATATCCCATTAGCTTGTGCGGATGAAACGGCCGCCGTTGAATTTTTCGAGAAGCAGCGTTGGGGTGAAACGTCGTTGTGCGTTCATTGTGGTTCAACCGGCGTCTACAAAATGACCGACCGCAAGACCGGGGACCGCAACAAGCGTTTTCTTTGGCGTTGCACTGACTGCAAGCAACAATTCACCGTGCGTCTGGGCACTGTCTGACGAATAGCGCCAAGACCGGATTTTGAAGGTGAGCACGCTGAGAACGGCGGTCACAACGGCTCTTTCTGAAGTGGGTCATAGATAATCCAGAATCGTCAGACAAAGCACTAGATCATCGCGGCTGAAGTGTTATCGCGATTAGATGGTGAGGGGTTTTCCCTTGTAAGTCCAGCGGAAAGCCTTGGCCATTGTCTTGTTGAAGTACTCGATGAATGCCAGGAGCTTGTCCCGCAGGTTGACCGTCGAG
>JANXVV010000239.1 GCA_025351525.1 Humisphaera sp.
CGAGACGCCCATGCCAACTGAAAATTCACAGACTCGCGATGACAATCGACCGCGCTCTATTTGAAGTTCGCCTTCGATGCCCTGTCCCTCTCAATTCGATTCATAAGTTGTTTAAGGAATCCACATGGCACTGACCAGCACGCTCTTCACCGGACTGTCGGGTTTGGACGCGAACACCACGCGGCTCAACGTGGCGGGCAACAACATCGCCAACGTCAACACCGTGGCGTTCAAGGGAAGCCGGGCCCTGTTTAAGCCGCAGTTTTACGTGACCGACTCCGGTGGATCCTCTCCGTCAGCCGACTTCGGCGGCACCAACCCCAGCCAGCGCGGGCTCGGCACGGAAGTCGCGGCCATCGAAAAAGATTTCACCGCCGGTTCCATCGAACCCACCGGCAAAAACACGGATCTGGCCATCGAAGGCGCGGGCTTCTTCGTCGTTAAAGGCGCCGACCAAACCTACACCCGCGATGGTTCGTTCCAGTTGGATTCCAACAATCAACTCGTGACCACCAGCGGTGGCCTGGTGCAGGGATACGGCGTGGACACCGGGTTCAAAGTCGTCCCCGGCAAGCTTGGCGCGCTGCGAATTCCGCTCGGGGCGTCCAGTACCGCGCAGGCGACGCAGGCGGTCAATCTCACCGGCAATCTCGATGCCGCCGGCGCATTGGCGAATGGAGCCAGCATTCTGACCAGCCAATTGTTGACGCGCGTGGGCGGGGGAACCGTTCCCACCGGCGCCACGCTGCTGACCGATGTCGCCGATGCCTCCACGCCTGCCGTGCCGTCTTTCACGGCGGGACAGACTTTTACTTTGCAGGGAAAAAAAGGCTCGCGCGACACCTCTCCCGAAACGTTCAAAGTCACCGCGACTTCCACCTTGAGCGATCTGACCACCTTCTTGAATCACGGGCTGGGGATCAATACCGCCGGCCCCGCCGATCCCTCCATCCCGACACCGGGCGCGACGATCGAAGCGGATGCCACGACTCCCACCGCCGCAAGACTCGTCATCGTCGGCAACACCGGAAGCGTCAACTCGCTCGCCCTGGGAGCCAGCGCCTTCTTCTCCGGCAGCAGCACACCGCTCAACTTTCAGGATGGCACCAACGCCGCGGGTTTTGCCAGCAATCCACTCGGTGAAAGCGTTCACACCAGTTCGGTGATTTACGATTCGCTGGGCGCGCCGGTGACCGTCAACATCACCGCCGTGTTTCAAAAATCCACCGCCACCGGAACTCAATGGGCTTTCACGGCGGACAGCGGTGACAGCAAAGACCCCACCGGCAATCAAATCATCGGCACCGGCACGCTCAACTTCGACGTCAACGGCAAACTCCTCTCCAGCACCGGCAATAATGTCAACATCGACCGCACCGGCACCGGCGCCCGATCCCCCTTCGGTGTGAAACTGGATTTCACCGGCACCACCGCCCTGGCCAGTGCAACTTCCACCCTGGTGACGAGCAAGCAGGATGGCTCACCGCTCGGCAGCCTCGGTTCCTTTTCGATCGGCACCGACGGCATCATCACCGGCGCGTTCAGCAACGGACTGACGCGAACGCTCGGGCAGGTCGCCATCGCGAATTTCAACAATCCGCAGGGACTCGACGACAAAGGCGGCAACCAGTTCGCCGCCAGCGCCAACAGCGGTTCACCGGTCATCGGTCAACCTCTGCAACTGGGTGCCGGCATCGTCCGATCCGGCGCGCTCGAACAGAGCAACGTCGATCTCTCGAAAGAATTCGTGAACCTCATCATCGCCTCCACCGGTTTCTCGGCGGCCAGCAAAGTCATCACCACCAGCAATCAATTATTGACGGATTTGTTGAACTCCACCCGATAATAACCGGGATGATGGATCCATCCCGCGGCCTTCGGCCCTCGCGACAGGTGTTACTTCTGCTGTCGCGGGGGCGATTTTTACTTAAATGGATTTTTGCATTCCCGGTTCTTTAAACTCCATCGTGGCACGGGCTTCCAGCCCGTGTTAGCGGGTGAATGCGACAGAAAATTGGTTTTTCAGATTCTCCTTCGTTCTTGAATCGCTGACACGGGCTGGAAGCCCGTGCCACAACGGCGTTTGCCAAATGGCTTGGTTTGGTCGCGTTAAACTTTTTGGTGGTGGAACTGCCATGATCACTCTCACACGTCTCAACGGCCAGGCGTTCGTCATGAACGCCGACAAAATCAAATACGTCGAATCGACGCCCGACACCGTCGTCTGCTGCGACACCGGTGAAAAGATGATGGTCCGCGAATCGCTGCACGAAGTGATGAAGCGGGCCATCGACTACGCGCGGGTCATTCGCAGACCCGTGACCGATTGACCGCATTCCGATGCGGATCACGCGTTCGACATCCCACATGCGTAACCGCCGGGCTATCTGCTTTCACCACTCCAGATTCTCCAGATGACGCTGTATATCCCCCGCACTCTGAAACCGCTGTAAAATCAGCGAATCCTTCAGCCCCCGGATGATATCCTTCACCACTTTCGGCTGATCCTTATACCGATCGCGCCCCCCGACCAGCCCGTGAAAAACCTGAATCAGATTCAACACATCCTTGTGAATTTTCGCCTTGGTGGGACGCCCCAGATCGAAAAAATCCAACAGCTTCAACTCAAACGCAATCCCCTGTCGGCGGATCATGATGTTGTCGTCGTGGATGTCCCCGTGATATTCCCCGCGCGCATGAATCGGGGCGATGCCGCGTGCCAAAGCGTACAACACATGCAGCGCTTCAAACGTGATCAATCGGCCTTCGGGCTGCGTCGTCAGAAATTCACTCAGCTTCAAGCCTTCCACCAGTTCGCTGATGACCACGACCACCTTGCGCTTGCGAACGTATGAAATCTCCTGATGGTGATACTGCATCAGAATCGGGCAATGGCGCAGGGCGTCGAGCTTGCGGGCGTAGGTGATGGCCGCCTTGCCCATCGGGTCGCGGTGGGGATAGTAAAACTTGGCGGCCCGGCGGATGCCGGTGTTCCGCTCGACGATCACATACACCTCCCCTTCCCACCCGCTGCCCAGTGGCCGTTCAATCTGATACTTCCCCGCCACACTCTTCCCCGGCGGGAAATCGAATCGGCGGGGCTTGCGGCTGGGGCGGTACATATGGCCCCATCATTCGCTGAAACCGCCAATGCGTCAATTAAAGTGAAATCAGGCAATTTGAATTAGATTTTCCACGTTTAGCGGTAGTGCCGGAGGCACACGTTTTCTTCGCCTGGCAGAAAAAATCGTGCGCCTCCGGTACGACTGCTAAACAACGAGTGGAACGGGAATTTCCTGTCCCCTCCCCCCGGTACTCCGGGGGGAGGGTTAGGGTGAGGGGTCTTGCAATTTTCATCTGCTGAGTCGAGGAATACAACGTCTTCTTGCGACGAAGTTAAGACCCCTCACCCTAACCCTCCCCCCATGTGTACATGGGGGGAGGGGACCGGAAAGCCAAATTCGATTTCAACGACAGATGCAGAAATTCATCGCATTTATAATGCGAACTTCCCCGCTGGAACGCTAGAATACTCCGACATGGATTTCCTGAAGACTGTAACGGGTAAAGTGATTGGCGGGCTGGTTTCGCTGGCGGTCGTCGCCGGTGGAATCTCCTGGTGGCGGATGGATGACGTCACCAAGCAGGCGATTCTGACCAATGCCGGCCGCATCGCCTCGTGGGCGGGCATTGTGCTGCTGGTTCCCTGGGCGACGTTTTTCATCGTGGGTTGGGCCGCGAAATTTGAGAAGAACATGGCCGGGGGAGTGTTGGTTTTTGTCTACACCGCGTTGGAAGCCGTGCTGCTGGGTGGGTTATTCCACTGGGCCTTTCACACCCCGGCGGCATGGACGGCATTCGCAGTCGGCACCCTCCTGGCGGCGGTGTATAATCTGCTGGCCTGCGACTGGCTGGCGGAAAAAATGGAATGAATGGACGCGGGTGCCACAGGCCGGCGTACTCGCAGACCTGTGTCTTTCTCGACAGCCCGGAGAACACAGGTCTCTGAGTACCTCGACCGGTGGCACCGGGTTGGCGGGGAAAAATGGAATGAACGGAGCAACAATGCCCACGGCGAATCAACGCATCAGTGAATACGTGCTCGATGAGCGAATCGGCGGCGGAACCTTCGGCGAGGTCTGGCGCGCCCATCACCACGTCTGGACCGACCAACTGGTCGCCATCAAAATCCCCACGGATTCGCAGTACGTCCGCAATCTCCAACAGGAAGGTGCGGCCATCCACGGGTTGGTCCATCCCAACATCGTTCGCGCGATGGGGTTCGATCCCTATGCCGAGCCGGCGTACCTGACGATGGAGTTTGTGCCGGGAACGAGCGTGAGGCCCCTGATCCAGCAGCGCAAAATAAAACCCGCCGACGCCGTTTTAATCATGCGCCAGGTTTTGGCGGGCCTGAGCTACGCCCATGCGCAGGGGATCGTTCATCGCGATATCAAGCCTGAAAATATCCTCGTTCACGAGCGGGCGTTGCAGGGAGACTACGCGGTCGAAGGCACGGTGAAGGTCACTGATTTCGGCCTGGGCCGTGCGGCGGTGAAGACGGCGGTCGGGTCGATCCTATATTCGCAGGACGGAAATAAAGATTCCGGTCAGATCGCCGGCACGCTGGATTACATGGCCCCCGAACAACGGCGCGGCGAAGAACTCGACGCCCGCGCCGACCTCTATGCCTGCGGCGTGATGCTCTACGAACTGCTCACCGGTGAACGGCCCGCCGGCACCGACGTGCCGAGCGAAATCAATCCACAAGTGCCGAAATATCTCGACGAGGTGTTCAAGAAATCGTACGCCCGGCTGGATAAGCGATACACATCCGCAGACGAATTTCTGCGGGCGTTATCGATCGCCGGTCCGCCGCCGCTGCAAAAAGCCGGCGTGCTTCCACCGCGCCTGCCGTCGACTGCCGGACCCGCAACCGACTACACCCCGGCCATCACGGATGGCGGGAGACTCGTCTGCCAGAAATGTCGGCAGGGGGTCGACGCAAACGACCAGTTCTGCATGCACTGCGGCGTGCGATTGGCTTCCGTGGTCCGGCGCTGCACCAAGTGCGGTTCGTATCCGGACGCGACGGATCAGTATTGCATTCATTGTGGAGAGACGGTTGCGCCGGTGCAGGCAAGTGTTTGAATGAAAAGTTTTTGATAACCCAAGGCGAAAGCCCCGGAGAGATACAAAATACTGGAGCGAAATTCTCCGGTCCCCTCCCCCCATGTACCCATGGGGGGAGGGTTAGGGTGAGGGGTTTTTCTTCGTAGTGGGTGCTTTGAATAAGGTGGCATGGGCGTCTCGCCCATGCTTTTTGGCCGAAGAAATGCATTAGCGAGACGCCCATGCTACCTTATTCAAAGCACCCACTACGAAGAAAAACCTCTCACCCTAACCCTCCCCCCATGGGTACATGGGGGGAGGGGACCGGAGAATTTCGCTC
>JANXVV010000014.1 GCA_025351525.1 Humisphaera sp.
GGGCTACCAGCCCATGATTTTGATTAAAAAGCCATGGGCTGGTAGCCCATGCTACGTGCGGAAAATATTTGACCATGTCGCGCACACCTCCCATCACTGAAATTCCAAAGCAGTTGCCCGGTGATGTTTCATCCCCCACCGACATCACCACCGCCTCCGTGCCGATGCGGCAGCTTTTTGAGCTTCCGAAAGATGAGCTGTCGCAATTGGCCGAGGAATTTGGGTTGCGGGCGGTCGATTACAAATCGAGCCAGCAATTGGTCGCCGCGATTCACGACCGACGGCAGATGATCGGTGGGCTGGAACGGGAGACCCTTCTCGAAGTCGTCCGCTGGGGACGTCGACCGGTGCTGGCGAATCTCAATAAGGAGCAACTGGCCCAGGAGATCGTCCGCATCAAGTCGATGCGATTTGAAGGCTTGTCTCAGCCGGGCCTCATTGTACTCGCCAGGCTGCGCGGCGTTAAAATCAATCCCGGCGACGACGTTCCGACGCTCGTCCGCAAACTGAAAAAGAAAGAGGGGATATTCACCCGCGTAAATCGCAAACGGCGTGCGATGCTCGGGTCGCTCGTCTCCAACATGCTGGGTGAAAGTGAAAGCCCCACCGCCGGCGACTATCGTTTCCTCCCGCCGTCCGATGCGGGCAACACCGGTTCGACGGCCACCTCTCCCCCACCGCGCACCGCGACGCCGTCCATCAGGGAAGAGATCGAGGACGCCGGTCTTTTCAGCGGAATCGCCGGGCGGATCAAGCGATCCGCCGACGACTATTTGAATCAAAAGCTGGATGAGATTGAATCGCGCATCGACCGGAAGCTGGATGAAATCGATCGACGGCTGGCCGAGTGGCGCGACAAGGAAATCGCGAATCGCATCCGCATTTTGAAGATCACGCTATGGGCCAGCGTGATCGTCGGGGCGTTCTCACTGATTTATTCGTATGTGAAGGAAGTGGTGTCGCCGAGCCCCCCGCCGCAAATTCAGCAGGTGCATCGTGAAGTTGGGCCTCGCAACAAATAGGGGTGCGGGAAGGTTCAAGGCAAGCCTGCCTTCGGGGCATCATCAAAATTACTCCGGTCGGCGTCGAAGACGTTGGACGTGGAATCCTCTGCGTAGCGCAGGAACGTGACGTTGTCGGCGTTCGCCGAGCGATTCAGTTGCGACAATCGAGCGATTTCTTCGCGACTCAGACCGCGCCGGAGGGATGCGGAGGCAAGCCATTCCGCTCGAAGGCCGGGATCGGGATCGTGCCTGGCCCAATGAAGCCGGGTCACGCTGGCGATCGCGCGCTGTTGAGCGGCATAGAGCCCGGGCGCGTGCGGCCAATCCCACACATGTTGGAAATGAACCGCCGCCTGATCGTTCTGCCCTTTCGCCAAAAGATCGTAGGCAATCAGAAGGTGTGTCCAGGCCAGAGCGCTTTGCGGCGTTTTCGGTTTGGTGATTTTCGGGTCATTGGGATTGGGAAGGACCGTCGAGTAAGCCGGGGTGGCGAGATCGGTGCTGCCGAGTCGCGATTCCATGGCCAGATCGCTTTTACCGTGACGGCGATTGAGCAAGCCGATGTAGTAATAACCATCGGCGGTTCCCGTCGACGCTTGTGCGGCCTTGGTGAGATCGGCTTCGGCATTCTCCCACAGATGATTGGCCAACAACTCCATCGCATTGGCGGTGACCAGCTCTTCCCGGCTGGGCTGCCGGGTCCAGTGCGTGTCGTATATTTCGCCATATTCAATCCACGTTTTGGTCGTGCGCAAGTCTCCCGCCTGATAATTTTTCGCCGAGGCGGTGGCGTCCAGCACGCGCGTGAGAAGCTCCAGAAGTTGAGGGACATCCGATCGAATCGCGAAGGCCTTGTGTACCCACGATTCGCCTTCGTCCCAGCGATCATGATTGATCCGGATGGAAGCTTTCCAAGCCATTGCCATGACATTCCGGGGATCCGCCGCTAGCACCGCGTCGAGTTGTTCGTCCGCCAAGTCGAGCTCCCGATCGCTCTGCCCGTTGCCTTCAAATCGGAAGGAGCGAATGGCTCCCCACGGGCCGGCGCGCTCACCGAGCACGTCCGCCTCTCGAAAAAGAAATTCGCCCAGCGCCAAGCGGGCGGGAATGTCGCTGGGTTTGGCTCGAACCTGATCGCTCAATTCGCGCAGGCGATCCTGGTAGCCTTCATCCCAGCGAAGGCGGTGGGCGTTCATGGACTTTTCCAGTGCGATCGCCGCCGGTAAAAGCTGCTCGATCGAATGCCCGGCTTCGGCTGACTCTCGAAGCACGACAAAGAGTTTCGCGGGGGATTCGCTCGCCGGGTAGATCGCATACGCCCCGATTTCTTTTTCAACCAACGGCGTCATTTCCTTTGCATCAACCGCATCATATTTGACCGCCTGCGCAAGATCGGCCTTGGCCCGAGCGAGATTCCCGAGGCGTGCTTCGACAATCGCCCGCTCCGAGTAGGCCGCTGAATAGTCCGGCCAGTCGGTGAGCACGCGGGTGAACTCTTCCCGCGCCTGCAGAAGCTTTCCCGCATTCCGAAAACAGACGGCGTGAACCTGCAGTAGATGGCTGTCGAGCGGCCGGCCATGCATCAGCGGAACCAGATCGTTCAGTGTCTCTGCGTACTGTCCCGCAATGAAATTTGCGTCCATACGTTTGAACAGTGCTTTGTACATTTCAGGTTGAGCCAGAGCCGTCTCGGCATATTCCACGGCGAACTGCTCGAGCCGCGCGCGAAGTTCCGCCAACCGAACCGGCGACGGCTCACCGCGGCGGGCCGTCTCATCGCGGATTTGATTCACGATATCCGCCAGAATCGTCGGTCGGGTGCCGGTGCCGTGCGCATCGCTTTTATCACCGGACGGGCCGCCTCGAATCACACGTGAAATACTGCCGGACTGACCGAGCGATCGAAGCAATGCCTCGTACCATTTCCGGGTGATCGCATCGGTGGGATTCAGCAGATTCGCCCAGTCGAAGTCCGTCGCCGCCACTGACGAGTTGCCAGCCATCATCGACGCGACAGCCCGCCCGCAATGGCTGGATGCGCTGTTGGAATTCGCCTCGATCGCCACCGAAAAAAATTGAACTGCCTTTGCCCATTGCTTGTCTTTGAGAGCGTCGAACCCCTCTAGATTTGCGAGGTCACCGGGCGATGGTGGAACGTTGGGTTCACTGCCTAGCACCGCAAGCGTGCAAAAAAACAAGGCGGTCAGCGAAGGTAGAAGATGGAGTGCAATCCACATACATCGCCTCGACACAAATACCTCCAGTGACCGCGCGGGTCGACATTAAATGAGTGTGCTCGATGACGCGCCATGCGTCATCCGGAGAGTTTGTAAACTTTTTATTTAGCCCCCGGTTTACCGGGTGAAACCATTCGGAAACTAGCGATTTCCACGGCACAAAGGTTCTCCCGGGTAAACCCGGGGCTAAATCATTTCAAGTCATTTTTATCGACGACAGTCCCCACCGTACGATGCGGCGTCACCCGATCGATCCGCACTTCCAACAACTCCCCGACGCGGGATCGAGGCGTTTCAAAATGCACCGCGAAATACCGCTCGCATCGCCCGTGCTGAAAACCGGCCAGGGCGGGAACCTCGCGCTCCTCGGCGGACGGTTTTTCAACCAGCAACCGCACCGTCTCCCCGACAAACTGTTGGCGGAACACATGGCTGTGTGCCTCGGCCCGGCCGCGCAGAATATCGATGCGTTGATTGACGATGGGACCGCGGACAAATTCACGCGTCCACCGCGCTGCCGCCGTGCGCGGACGCGGGGAATAGGAGAACGCGTGGATGTGAATAAATTTCACCCGGTCGACCACTTCAAGCGTGCGCCAAAATTCCGCATCCGTCTCGCCGGGGAATCCGACGATGATGTCGGTGGTCAGGGCCGGGCGGTCGAACGCTTCGTGAACGGCATCGACCATCCGTAAAAAATCGTCGGCGGTGTATTGGCGATTCATGCGATGCAGCAGATGATCCGATCCGCTCTGCAACGGCAAATGGAAATGAGGCACCACCTGCTCATGCGATTTCAACACACCGACCAATTCCGGCGATAAATCACCCGATTCAAGACTTGAAAGGCGCAACCGTTTCAAGCCGCGCACGCGGGTGCAAAGCGCCTCGACCAATTCGCCAAGCGGTTTTCCGGTCGCGTGTTTCTGGCGACGGCGGAGCGCGGTGGGTTGGCCGAACGCGCCCATGAAAATTCCGGTGAGGACGATTTCCAGATGACCGGCATCCACCAGCCGTTGTGCTTCCTCGACGGCATCATCGGTCGGCTTGCTCCACAGCTTCGGGCGGAGTTGCGGGATGATGCAGTAGGTGCAATGCGCGTCGCAACCATCCTGGATTTTCAGAAAAGCGCGCTGATGACCCGTTTGGCGCGCGCCTAGCTGCGGAAGGGAGATCGTGCCGGATTGCCTGGCGGTGGCATGGGCGTCCCGCCCGTGCTTTTGGACGAAGAAATACACGGGCGGG
>JANXVV010000018.1 GCA_025351525.1 Humisphaera sp.
CGCATCACGTTTCCCGGCGTGAATCGCACGTCGGGCGATCAGCACTATCGCGATTATGTCGTTCGGGCATTCAACACCGATAAGCCTTACGACCGATTCATCACCGAGCAACTTGCCGGCGATCTTCTGCCACCCGCCAAATCTCGCGGGGATTATCTCGACCAGATTATCGCGCCGGCTTTTTTATCGATCGGTTCATGGTTCGACATGGAGACCGACCCGAATCGTCTGCGACTGGAGATGGTCGACGAGATGATCAACACCACCAGCAAGGCGTTTCTCGGGTTGTCCGTCTCCTGCGCCCGCTGCCACGATCATAAATTCGACCCGATCCCGGCTGCCGACTATTACGCGCTCGGGGGGATTTTTCGCAGCACGAAACTGGTGGCGGAATTCAGCGATTACTGGCGCGATGGCCGGGTGCGTCAGCTTCGCCCGCTGGCAATGCCGGATGAAGTCGCGGCCAACGAGGTGATCCATCAGCAGATCGCGGGCAGACAACGCGAGTGGTGGAAAATCCTCACCGAGCGACATGCGGAAATGATGTCGACGTGGAACGCCGATGAACCCCGCTATCGCACGGCGGCTTCCAAAATCACCCGCCCGTTCGTCAAACTGTTTGAAGCCGAGGATTTCAGCGGGCAGAGCGGCCTGCGCATCGCCCAACTCATGCGCGACGGCAAAGGCGTCGAAGTCATCGAAACACTTCTGCCCAAGGCCCAGTGGGTGAAATATATTCACGAGGTGCCGGAGACGGCACAGTATCGGCTCGATGCGCTCTACAGCACCGAGGACCGCACGCCGTTGACGGTTACGGTCAATGGCGCGGTCATCACCAAAGAGGCGCTTTCCACGCCGACCGGCGGGGCCGATCTGAAATTTCAGCGATGGCAAACGGTCGGCACCTTCGAGCTGCGCGAGGGGATGAACTTCATTCGGCTCGATGCGAAGGAGGGAAACTTCCCGCGCCTCGATCGGTTTCGATTGTATAAGGTGGATGCGAAGGTGGAGGAGCACATCAGATCGTTCGCGACCGCCGAGAAATTGCATCCGATGCTGCTGGCGAATTTCGTGTACGACCCGCAGGATCCCTGGCCACCGGTGGCGGGGATTGAGCCGTATCTGGATGGAGCCGCCCGCGCACCGTCCGCCGATATAACCGGCGAATGCGAACGGCTCGCCCAAAAGATCACACCGTATGAAATGGCGATTTCGGTGACGGATCAACCGACGCCGGCGGATCTGCCGATTCACCCGCGCGGCAGCACGTATCGCGTGAGCGACGAAACCGTTCCGCGGGGAGTGCCGCGCCTTCTCAGTCACGCGCTTCGCTCCCCGACCATTCCGGCGAATCACAGTGGCCGGCTGGAGCTGGCCGAGTGGTTGACGGATCGGCAAAATCCTTTGACCAGCCGGGTGATGGTCAATCGGCTGTGGCATTGGCATTTCGGTCGCGGCATCGTGGCGACGACGAGCGATTTCGGCAGTCGGGGCGCGGCCCCGACGAACCCGGAGTTGCTCGACTGGTTGGCGGCGACTTTTGCCGGTGGCATGGGCGTCCCGTGTCTTCATTGAGAGAAAAAGAAGAGCACGGGCGAGACGCCCATGCCACCGCGTGGAGCATCAAGGATCTTCAACGGCTTATTCTCACGAGCAGCACGTATCGCATGAGCAGTCATGCCGCATCGCCAAACTCCGACCCGGACAACCAATTTCTCTCCCACTTCCCACGCCGTCGACTCGATGCCGAGGAATTATTCGATGCGATGTTCGCGACGCGCAACATCATGCCTCGGCAACCGAGCGGGCAACCGCTGGATGTGGAAAAAAGTAAAGGCCGCGCGCTGTATGTGCTGACCAGTGGCCGTTCACCGGAAGGGCTTGGGCTGGAAGTTCGCAAGATGCTTTCGCTGTTCGATTACGATTCCTCCGGCGCCCCGATCGCCGAACGGCCCACGTCGCAAACGCCCGCTCAATCGCTCTTCTGGCTCAACAGCCCGCTGGTGAAATACTACGCCGACAAATTCGCGGAACGGCTATTGAAGATGGATCGACTCGATGATG
>JANXVV010000024.1 GCA_025351525.1 Humisphaera sp.
TTCACGCTCGCATCCTGAACAGCCTTAAAATCCGGCGCAGCCACATAGTTGATGGTTGCCTTGAATTCACCACCCTGCCCGCTTGAGAAATAGCCTTGACTCAGGATGACCTTTCCAACGACCGAATCGGCCATGCTTGCCGGTGCCATCATACCACATGCCAAAACCACCGCCGCCAACGATAAAATCTTACGCTTCATCTTCTTCACCCATTTGTTCGAGCGTGGGTGATTTGAATTCAGTGGCATGGACGCAGCGCCCATTTTCCCGCCAAGAACACATGGGCAAAACGCCCATACCACCTGTTATTCAAAAAAACCCGCGCTCTGTTTCCCGCAAGCACAATGGTCCTTTGTGGAGAACATCTCCACACCCGTTGGACCTCATTGCGCAACGTAAAATCGGTCGGATCACCCGGTGCCGCTTCAAACCTCTAGACCCAACATTTCAATCAGCCCGAAGCACAAAACAACAATTCCCGATTTATCGGAACTTGGAAGATAGTGAAGTGGCTTACAAAGTGCAAGATAAATCCGAATTTGCTATACTTATTTCCGCAGAGGCCATTTTCATATCGCATTTTGCGATACGAAGCGACTAACACCTTGCGGAAAACCCGCACGGAAGGCGGATGGCTGAATTCTTCGCGCATTCAATGCAGAAGCCACACCGTGGATCAGGCGGACTTGAAAAATCGCAGGATCTCGCGGACGTGGTCCAGGAACTGTCCGTCGGTGGTGATTTGGGAGATGGCGGATCGCGCTTCCTCAGAGAGGCGCTTGTGATCGTTTTCGTTGCCGGCCCGGAGCGATTCCACACTGGCGTTGACATTCGCCAGTTCACGGCGGGAATCTTCAGCATGGGTTCGCTCGACAATGACCAATGATTCAGGATTTTCCGGGTCCAGTTGCCGCTGAATGCCCTTCAGGGTTGATTCGGCCATATCCACCCGGGATCGCAATTCCATCACATCCTCGATCGGGTATTTCCAATCCTGCCCGATCGACCGCAGCCGTTCGGCCAGATATTCATACGCGCTCATCGCCGGACGAAGCGCCGTGAGAAGCAGGGCCACCACCGAAGCGATGTATCCCATGCGGGCAACGCCCGCGAACGCCAGAACAAACAGCACCAAGGCAGACAGTAGGTGCAATGCAAGCGCGATGAGAAGGGAAGTGCGGACCAGTTTGCGGACGTAGGCGACCTGCCGTTCATCCACCGGGAGGCCGCGCTCATGCGAGGGCTGCGCATCAGCCAGCACGGCCTTGGCTTTGAAGTGGATGTTCCAGGGAACGGTGACAACGGCCATCAGCCAGAAAAATGCCAGCAATCCGCCCACCCAATCCCCGAAAGTTCCCGCCGGCACATGCAACCATTTCAGCACCGCGAAGGCCAGAATCAACATGGCAAAGGAGAAGATGATGGAGTTCAGAAGTGGGAAAAGTCGCATGCGAATTACTATACTTGAAATCCAGAGGCGTACTGCGCGAGTCGCCCCCCTTGCGAAATGCCGCAGATCCTGCGTTTTAATCCGGCCGATTTAAGTTGTTTTCCACTGCGCCCCCCGGTCATGCTGACCACTCATTTTTGAAAGGAGTGCCATCCGGATCTCAGTTTCGGGATTGATCTTGGGATTGATCGGCGGGTTGCTCCTCGTCAGTCTCAGCGCACGGGCGGGGGAAACCGTGACGGTGCACGGCGCAGTGGTAGCGCCTCGGCCCGAGCGCGTTGAGACACGAGACGGTTTCGCGCAGGCTGGATCGCCCGGTGAGCTGCGCGAAGATCATGCACAGAAGTTGGTCCATGCAGGACAAAGTGCGCAATCGCCGGTCGCCGCCGTAACGGCTCACGGCATTCTCGAAAGCCCGGCGAGGAAGCAACTCGACCAGTTGCGCGAAGACGCAGCGACCATGATTCATCCCTGCATCGTCGCGATTGACCGGCCGGATGCAGGCCGAAACGGGAGAACGAAATTGAAATCGTGTACCCCCTCATCAACGGTCCGAACCTCGATAAAGCAAACGCGAATGTCGCTTTTGAGATATTCTTAACCGGACAGTAGTGTCACCGTGTTGCAAATTTAATCCCTGGATTGCAGGAAAAAACGGAAACTTCCCTTGCCCGGATCGAACAATCCGATACCTTGCTTGTGTCTCGGACGGTCTTACGGAGTTTCAAGGATGAAGCTTGTTGTTTTTGCGGTTTTGCTCGCATCCCTTTCGTTCATCGCCCTGCCCTCTTGCGCGGATTTGCCGACCGAGATCAAAGCGGTGCTGATGAGCCCCCTGCTTTCCAAAGCCGATGTCGGCATCGCGGTGGTCAAGCTCGGCAACTCGGCGCAAACCAGCACGGTGATCTTCCGTCACGAGAGTGAACTGCCGCTGATCCCCGCGAGCAATCTCAAAGTCATCACCACATCGGCGGCGCTCGATGCCTTCGGACCCGACTTCCGCTTCCGCACCGTGTTGGCCCGGCATGGTGACGATCTGGTATTGATCGGCGATGGAGACCCGACGCTCGGCGATGTCGAACTGCTGAAAAAAGTCGGCTGGGACGCCACCACCGTCTTTCGACAATGGGCCGATGCACTTCGTAAACGGGGCATCGCCAAAGTCGCCAACCTGTTGATCGACGACAGCGTATTCGAGCAGAACGGCATCCACCCGCACTGGCCCGCCGACCAGATGCAACTCCGCTATTCCGCCGAAGTGGGAGGCCTGAATCTCAACACCAACTGCGTCGACTTTTTCCTCGCCACCACCACGACGGGCAACTACTGTACCTATCGCTCCGTGCCGTCGACGGATTATCTGACCGTGAAAAACGTCTGTGTCAGCGGGGGCGACAACGCCATTCGACTGTCGCGCCAACACGGCACCAACAACATCACGCTCGGCGGCACCTGCCCGCAAAGCAGCGGCGTGCCGGTGTCGGTCACGGTTCACGATCCGGCGCTGTTCACCGGCACCGTGCTGATGGAAACGCTCAAGGCCAACGGCATCACCTTCACCGGCAAAGTCATTCGCGACCGAACGATTCGCACGGAATTGTCGAAGCCATCCACGACCAAATCGGCGGCCGGTGATTGGCAACCCCTGGCGGTGCATGAGACGCCGCTTTCGCAGGCATTGGCCCGCGCGAACAAGGACAGTGTGAATCTGTACGCCGAGTGCCTTTGCAAGCGGTTGGGGTTTGCGGTCGCCGGCCAGAGCGGTTCCTGGGAAAACGGCACGGCTGCCGTCGGCGCGTTCCTGAAAAAAATCGGGGTCGATGAATCCGAGTTTCACCTGGATGACGGCAGCGGCCTGTCGAAGCAAAACCACATCAGCCCCCATGCCATCGCCGAGGTGTTGATGTACGACTACTTCGGCGGCAACCGGCAGGCCTTCATCAACAGCCTGTCCATCGCGGGAAGCGATGGCACGCTGGAACGCCGATTCCCCAATAGCGATCTTCGGGGACGGGTGTTCGGCAAGAGCGGGTTTGTCAGAGGCGTCAGTTCGCTCAGCGGTTTTCTGGAAGCGCGCGATGGCAACTGGTATGCGTTTTCGATCCTGATGAACGGCATCCCGGAGTTGAGCAATTCCGCCGTCAAACCTCTGCAGGAAGCCATCGTGCGGGCGGTGGATGCGAACAGCGTGAAGTGATTTTTTACCTGAGTTATTTTTTTTGCCAACGCCATCGTATTTGGCATTTCGATCCGATCTGCGGGGCGTATCGGCGAGGGCAAAAAATCGGGGGAACCGCGAAGATCGCGCGAAGGAATTTTAAACGGCTCTAACCGCGATGAGCCGCATCCTCATTGAAATTCCTTCGCGAGAACTTCGGGTCTTCGCGGCTTCGCGGTTCCCCCGGCTTTTTTCCCCCACCCCCGTGCATCGGCAAGCAAGCAACCGGAGGTGCGAGATGCAATGGCCCGACGACTTCACCCCCGAAATTTTTCCACCCCCTTGTCGCCTTCCTAAAAAATCGTATACTTCCCCGTTCGTTACAATTGACCAAATCGATCGATTTGGCCGTCAGGCAAGACCGGAGACGACCCATGACCGCGACAACATCCAAACCCGGGCAGACGCTGCGGGTGACCATCAGCAAGAGCATCAACCGCGCATCCGCCCGCAAAACCATCGAGCGTTTGTTCATGCAGGACAAGGCCCACAGCGGCCCGTTGGAAGCCCGCAGCGCCAACTTCATCGAACTGCCCAAGCGTCGCGGCGGTTGCATCTGGACGAAGCGCGTCAATAAGGTTCATCCCCTGCTCAACAACGGTGACATGGCCACCATCAAGTCGACGCCGCAGACGATCAAGGATCTGAACAGCGTTTCGACGTTTGTGCAGGTTTCGTAGAGTCAGAGGCAAAGTCGCTGGACTTTTGCACACGAATCCACGATGTATTCCAAGCGTCCCAGGTTAGCCGCGACGCGCAGCGGAGCGTGTGTTTTACCGAACAAAATGCGCTACGCGGCGCGTCGCGGTTAACCTTCACAAGGTAAATCGAGCGATTGCGCGCAAGCCTTCTACGACAAAAGTTTCCCCTGCCCGTTGACCGGCAAATGTATCGTAAATTTCGTCCCCCGATCTTTTTCCGATTCCACCCGGATCGACCCGCGATGATCCTGAATGATTCCGTAGCTGATGCTCAACCCCAACCCAGTCCCTTCGCCCGGCGGTTTGGTGGTGAAAAACGGGTCGAAGATCTTGTCGCGGATCGCCGCATCGATGCCGCTGCCGTTGTCGGCCACCTCAATCTCCACCGCTTCACCCGCGCGATGCGTGGTGATCACCACTTCGCCGCCCTCCGGCGAGGCGTCAATCGCATTGGCCACCAAATTCATGATGACCTGGTTGATTTTGGCCGGGTAGCAGGTGACCAACGGCAGTTCATCCAGCCGGGTCGTGAGCGTCACGTTCTTTTTCCGCGCCCGGCCACGGATGATGTTGACCGTTGAATTGACCCCTTCATTCACGTTGATCTCGTGCATGTCGCTGGAATCGAGACGGGCGAAATCGCGCAGATCTTTGACGATCTGCTGGATGCGCTTCAGCCCGTCGCGCGATCGAATCATCATGTCCGCCAGATTGGGCAGCGTGTACGCCGCATCGAATCGCTCGGCCATGTTTTTGAGCGATGCCGCCCGGTCCGGATCGACCTGCGCGATCGCCGCATTGGCCTGCATGTAGCCTTCCAGCAATTGACGCATCGCCTCCACATCGCGCTGCAAGACCGCGACGTTGTTGCTGACGAACGACAGCGGGTTGTTGATCTCGTGCGCCACGCCGGCCACCATCTGGCCCAGACCGGCAAGCTTCTCCTGTTGCACCAATGTCTGCTCGGCTGCCTTGCGGTCGGTGATATCGGTGTGCGAACCGGCCATGCGATAGGCGATTCCGTTCGCATCCCACAACGCCGAACCCCGCGCCAGAATCCAACGGTAATTGCCGTCCTTATGTTTCAACCGATGTTCGACTTCGTAGGTCGGAATCAACCGCTCGATATACGACTGCACCGTCGACATTGCCGCATCGCGGTCATCCGGATGCAGTCGCGTTTGCCATTCCTCGAATCGACTCGCGATCTCGTCGTCTTCAAACCCGAGCATGTTTTTCCATCGCGGAGAAAAATAGACGCTGTTGTTCCGCACGTCCCAATCCCAGATTCCATCGTTCGAGCCGCGCACGGCCAGATCGAATCGCTCGCGGCTGAGGCGGAGTTCCTCCTGTCGAAGCTGCCGATTGGTGATGTCGTGAATGAAAGCCGCAAAAAAACAGCGGCCTCCCAGTTGAATCGGGGAGATGGTCAGTTCGATCGGAAACTCCGCGCCGTCACGGCGGATCGCGGTGATCTCGAATCGCCGGTTGAGCACCTGGCCTTCACCGGTCGCCAAAAAATGCTGCAATCCCATGGCGTGCTTTTCGCGAAATTGCGCGGGGATGATCGTGTCGCTCAGCCTCCGCCCGATCGCCTCCTCCGGCGGCCAGCCGAAGACCTGCGCCGCCGCCGGATTCCAGGCGGTGATGCAACCGGTGGAGTCCATTTCCACGAAGGCGTCATTGGCGGTGTCGATGATCAACCGCGTGCGAAGTTCGCTGGAGCGCAGCGCCTCCTCGGCCCACTTTTGATCGGTGACATCCCAGAAAATCCCCTGCGTTCCGATGATTTTTCCCGAACCTTCGCGCACCGGCGTCTTGATGACCCGGACGTGCAGTTTCCGGTGCCCGGCGGCGATGTGTTCCTCCGTGGTCTCCAACGGCACGCCCCCGTCCATCACCGCCCGATCGTCCGCCGTGTATTTGTCCGCCGATTCGCGGGGAAATAAATCGAAATCGGTTTTCCCCTGAAGCTGTGCCAAAGTCATTTTCATCTCCGCGCAAAAGCGCGGGTTGCCAAAGGTGAATCGACCCTCCGTATCCTTGCGGATGATGTGCAAAGGCAGATGTTCGACGAGCGAGTGATAGAACGCCTCCGAAGCCTGCAGCGCATCGTCGACCCTTTTGCTCTCGGCCAACTGGGCCGTCATGTTCAGCGTCAATTTTCTCAGCCGACGATTTAATCCGATGAAATAGCTGAGCAGAATCCCCAGGCAGAGAAATGCCACGACCCCGAGCGCCCAAAATTCATGCGGCTTGTCGATGACTCCGGCAATCGCCATAAAACACTCGCAAGCTTCCGGTCCCCTCCCCCCGGTACGCCGGGGGGAGGGGAACGGAAAAATTTATACCGCGGTCGATCCTTCCTGGTGATCCGGAAGCGTGACGATGAAAGTCGTCCCTTTTTCCAGTTCGCTCTCCACGCGAATCGTCCCGCCGTGCAGGTCGACGAACGCCTTGACGACGCTCAAGCCGAGCCCCAAACCGCGCCGGCAAAATTCAAATTGGCCCGAAGAATGATGCGACACATCGAACGATGTGAAGAACGGCGTGAACAACTGCTCGATCGTCGCCGCGTCCATCCCCACGCCGGTATCGACGACGCGAATCTCGATCGACGCCTCCACGCGATGGGCCGCGAGCGTGATCTTCCCGCCGTCCGGCGTGAACTTGATCGCGTTCAGCAGCAGGTGATTCAATCCATCGCGCATTTTTCCGCGATCCAGCCCCGCACTGCCAAGGTCCGCCGCGAGTTTCAAATCGAGGGTCTGCCGCCGAATCTGCACGAACGGCTGCACGTCCTCCGCCACATCGGTCAGCAGCGAATGCAGATCCACGGTTTGACGTTCCAGATGCTGATCGAACTTTCCGGCGGACAGCATGTCGATGATCTGGTCGATCAAATGCTGCAACCGCTCGGCGGCAAGATTGATCCGCCCCAGCCAATCCGGCAGCGGTGGGCTGGCCGGAGGCAGCTTCAGGGCCAGCCGAGTCATGCCCAGCAATATCGTCAGCGGGGTGCGCAGCTCATGGCTGGCGACATGAATGAACGCGGCCTTCAGCGCATCGCTTCGCCGAAGATCCTCATTCACTTTCGCCAACTCGGCGTTCTTCTCCTTCATCTCTTCGATCAGCGCGTTTCGCTCGGTGATCAGATCGTATCGATTGACCGCCTCGCGAATGACCGATTGCAACTCATCCGGATCCCACGGCTTGGTGATATACCTGTAAACATTCCCCTGATTGATCGCATCGATCACGGCCTTGATGTCGGCATACCCCGTGAACAACAGGCGCATCGCCTCGGGATTCGCCCCGCGCACCTTGTCCAGAAATTGCACGCCGGTCATTTCCGGCATGCGCTGATCGCTCATCACGACATGAACCTCCTCGGTCTGCAATATCCGCATGCCCTCACTGGCGCGCGTGGCTCCGAGGACGCGATAGTCAAAGCGCAAAAGATCCTGCACGCTTTTGACCACGTCCGGTTCGTCATCTACCACCAAAATGGTGTGTCGCCGTTCTTTGACCATGTTTTATATTCCCCGAGCAAAATGGCTCGCTGAACCATCCTAACCCATCGGGCGACATTCAATCAAATGATCCGGCCCTTGAAAAGCCGTTGTCCGACCGCTACAACCCGCTTTCCGTGAAATTCAATCTGATCGACAAAATAGAATCGATGACCGACGACCGGATCGTCGCGGTCAAATACGTCACGCTGGCCGAGGAATATCTGGCGGATCATTTCCCCACCTTTCCGGTGTTGCCCGGCGTGATGATGCTGGAGGCGCTCACCCAGGCCGCCGGTTGGTTGCTGCACCGCCGCCATCATTTCGCCAAGTCGATGGCCGTGCTCAAAGAAGCGAAAAACGTCAAATACGGCAACTTCGTGGCCCCGGGAAATTTTCTGCGCGTCGATGTCGAATGGCTGAAAACCACCGCGACCGGCGCCGCTTTCAAAGCCTCCGGCACCGTCGGTGAAACAACGGCGGTGACCGCCCGATTGGAAATCGCCTACTTCAACCTCGCCGACAAACAACCCGCCCTGGCGGAGATCGACGTCAAACTCAGGGCCCACCATCAGCAGCGCTGGGCCCTCATCGCCCCCGGATTGATCGCGCCCCCACTCTAAATCCGCTGTAAGGACTCGGGCGACCGCATCAAATGGTGGTGCGGGCTTCCAGCCTGCATTCACCATTGGACTTTTCAAAAAATGTCGCCACAATACCGCACCCATTACGAAAGGAATCCATCATGGCTGAACAACCAGTCGAACCGCAAATCGAAGCCCTCGTCGACGAGCGCGAGATGCGGACCATCTACAGCAACTTCTTCCGCATGTTCACGGCTTCCGAGGAACTGATCCTCGAATTCTGCTTCAACATGCCCAATCCCAATCCCGCCGCCGCCGGCAAGCAGCAGGTGCTGATCAAGGTGGCCGACCGCGTCATCATGAGCTACCCCACCGCCAAGCGCCTCGCCAATTCGCTGGGCCAACTGGTCAAGCGCTACGAGCAGCAGTTCGGCGAAGTCGGTGCCGCCCCCGGCACGCGGAAGTGATTTGAACACTCCCGCGCGACTCTCCTTGGTTCTGAAGTAATCGAGCGCCCTGCAGAACTCTTGAATGATGAGAATCACGCCGGGATCGGAGCCGCAGGCGACGACCCGGATTCCGCACGGAGTGGCTTCCTGCGGAATCCGGGTCGTCGCTAAAGCTCCGATCCCGGCGTGTTAGAGTGCAGCTTCAGGAAATGGGTGGCTCACACGAATGGCACTTCCCGAAGCGTTAACATTTTGCCCCTACAGACTTTGCCAGCCGGCGTTTGGCCTTCGGTCGCGGGACGGTGAGCAGTGCGATCGGCTTGGACCGCCGCTTGACCGCACGCGGCTCGTAACGATCCGGG
>JANXVV010000035.1 GCA_025351525.1 Humisphaera sp.
TTGTCTATTGTCGCGATCCACGGAATACAGCGATCTGGGAGCCGACTATTTCGCGCGGCAACAACCCGGCGTGGAGGACAAGGCACGGAAGATGGTGGAGAAGCTTGAACGCCTCGGCTACAAGGTCGAACTGAAGCCGGCTGCGTGAGCCGGCCAACACCTTGTGCCCTTGGACGGCAGGCTGAACCGAGATCCAACGCCGGTACGCGATCCGCAAGGTTCATTTTCGGAGCAGACCTGTATCTTTCGGCTGCGCCGCACACGCGACGGATGAAAAAAGGCGGCTGGAGGGCGGCAGTCCCCTGCCGCCGCGGCGGGCGAGGACGACCGCCCTCCAAAATCTCTTTCGAAGCAGACCTGTGTCTTTCGGCCAGGCAAGCACAGGTCTCGGAGTACCGCGACCTGTGGCACCCGACTTGGAAATACACTGAGTCGAAAACCGCTCTAGAAAATTAAAGTCGCCGGGCTTGTTGCAGCAGCTCGATGAATTTACTCCGCTCCCCGAGGATTTCAGATCGTTGACCTGCTTCGGCGAGAGTCAACAGCAGATCGTAGTTGGCCTCTCCCCGGTGCGGGGACTCGCGCAGCATCAACCCGAATCCGGCGACGGCGGCGGCGAACTTGAAGTCGTTCGAGGGCTCGGGGTTCACGCCGGATCGGTCCACGGCGGCGAACGATTGAAGCCTTGCATCGGAGCCAACCGGATCGGTGTAACGCAGTTGAATCGTCAACCATTCCAGTGTCCGCGCGGCGGGGGTGAGTTCGGCGGGACTCTGATATTTCAACGCATCCTCGTCGCTTGGCAGGCCGACGCCGGTGGGGATCACTTCATACAAAGCCGTCACCGATTGACCGGCGGTGATCTGGTTGTGTTTACTGGAATCGCCCGATAAGCGGCGAGAGATCGACCGTCGGTCGTAGCCGATCAAACGGTAGGCACCGACCTGCACCGGGTTGAACTCGACGCGGATTTGCAAATTTTCGGCGATGATATTCCCATCCGCCGCGTCTTTGCCTTTCAGCCCGATGCGAACCAGGCGGTGTTGCGGCAGCCAGGGGCAGGCGGCAATCTCGATGTCGGCGGCGAAGGTTTCACCGCTTATCGGCGCGGCATAGTGATAAGGGAAATAGTTGATGAGCTGTTCGATCCGCACTGTGTCGGCGCTCGGCCTTTGTTTCTGCTCGATCGCACGGCGGACGGCGCTGTAGGCAGCGGTGCCGGCTTGGTATGCGAAAGCCGAGACGGGAACATGCCGAGAATCGAAGAATGGATTTTCAAGGGTGACGTTGGCGAGGCCGGGGAATCCGCCGGAATCCTGCGTGGTGGAAAGTGGATTCGGAACGAGAGCGATTGCTGAAACACCGAATGGCAACGCGACGTCTTCCGGTGCTTGGGCGATCAGATCGCGTGGGGGACGGGACGAGAAAATATCCGGTATCTCAGGGAACCGATCGGTGTTTCCGGTGAACTGTGGAACGATTAGCGGCGTCGATCGAGCGGCATTTTCGGCGAAGGGGCCGGTGGACGTATTTCGGCTGCGGAACAGCGATGTAAATGCCAATGTGAGCAGCGTCGCGACGAGAGCTACCGAGGCGGCAATCGCTAACAATTCAAAACGGTAGCGGCGGTTGCCGGCGATGGGATGGGTGATGACGTGATAGACATCGAAGCGGTCCTCGGCATCTATCAGGTGTGAAGACGGAAGAAATTCGGTTTCGGTAAAGAGGGCCGAACGGCGGGCATCATCCAAGCCTACGGAGGATTCCAGGGCTAATTCATCGCTCAATCGTCGAGCGGTGACACGCAGGTCGGCGACGAAGGCACGGGCGGGTTCATCGTCGGCCAGCAGCGCTTCAAGGTCGGCTTGCTCTTCGGGATTTAATTCTCCGAGGGCATAGGCGGTTAGTTGTGGGTCGTCGAGGTTCATGGCTGTCTCAGTTGAGTTTTGTAGGGTCCGCACTGCGGACCATCTTTCCGCGTTTCAACAGGATGGTCCGCAGTGCTGACCCTACGGGAATCGGGCGCGGCCATTTAAATTGATCCCATTCGTTGACGCAGTGTTTTTAGGCCTGTGTGCATGAGGAAACCGACATTGGTGACGCTGAGTTGGGTGATGCCGCTGATCTGTTTGTAGGACAGGCCGTGCTGGAATTTCAGGCGGATGACTTCCTGCTGATTGTCGGGCAGGCAGGCCAGATGGCGGAGCGCTTTCGCGGTGGATTCCTGATGTTCCAACGCCGCATCGGGACCGGCATCGCGGGACGGTTCGACGTGGGCGGCGTGATCGCTCAGGCCAATCATCCTCCGTTCCTTGCGGCGAATGTCGAGCGCTTTATTTCGGCAAACGGTGTACAGCCATTCCGCCAGATGCGGTTCGATCGTCGCGCGGTCTTCTTTCAGTAGTCGCATAAACGTCTCTTGAACCACATCG
>JANXVV010000048.1 GCA_025351525.1 Humisphaera sp.
ATCATGGGTTCAAATGCACGGTGCTGTTTGCCATCGATGAGAAGACGGGGGAGATCAGCCCGAACGAAGGGGGCAACATCCCCGGGCTGGCGGCGCTGGACACCGCCGATCTGATGGTCATCCTCACCCGGTTTCGCCATCTGCCGGAGGATCAGATGAAGCATGTGGATGACTTCCTGATGGCCGGTAAACCGGTGATCGGATTGCGCACCGCCACCCATGCTTTTTCCGGTATGAAGGGAACCTACGAGAAATACAACAACGGCTACAAGGGGAAGGAAGAGGGCTGGGCGGATGGTTTTGGCCGGGCGGTGCTCGGGGAGAAGTGGATCAGCCATCACGGTTCCCACATGCACGAATCCACGCGCGGCGTCTTCGCGCCGGATGCCGCCGGCAGCCCGATTCTCACCGGCATCAAAGACGGTGAAATCTGGGGGCCTTCCGATGTGTATGGCGTGCGTCTGCCGCTGCCGGACACCTGCAAAGTGCTCCTGCTGGGGCAAGTCTGCAAAGCCGCCGACAAGAAGATCGATACCGATCCGAACTACGGCATGAAACCCACCGATGAACCGCTGCCCTCCACGGATAAAAAGAACAATCCGATGATGCCCATCGCCTGGACGAAGACGTATCAACTTCCGGAAGGCAAGCCGGGCAAGTCATTCACCACCACGATGGGCGCTTCAACGGATTTGACGAACGAAGCGCTGCGTCGGCTACTGGTCAATGCCGCCTACGATCTGATCGGGCTGAAGGTGCCGGACAAGGCGGATGTGACGATCGTCGGTGACTATACGCCGCACAGCTATAAGGGCGGCGGATATACCAAGGGAGTGAAGCCGGGGGATTTGAAATAGGGGGATGCGGAAAAAAACTGATCGACCCATTTAGCCGATAGAAGAGTAAGCCCTTGACAAATTCAGTGGGCAAACGAAAAATTTATCGGGATGAAATCCCTGATGGACGGATGGCCTGGCTGGGTGGATTTAGAGGTATTTGATGCGGATCGATCGACTTTTCAAACTGGGCCTGCCCACCCTCTCCTTCGAATTTTTTCCGCCTAAGAGCGAGACGGGGTTTACCCAGCTTTATCAGACCATCGACGAACTGCATCCGCTCAGCCCGAGCTATGTCTCCGTCACCTACGGCGCAGGGGGCAGCACTCGCCAGAAGACGGTGGATCTCGTCGAACGAATCCAGAATGAACTGGCCATCCGCTCGATGGCCCACCTGACCTGCGTGGGCCATACCGCCGACGAGATCGGATCGATCCTCGATACCCTCTGGAATTCCGGCATTCGGAATGTGCTGGCCCTGCGCGGTGACCCACCCGCCGGTCAAAGTCAGTTCACAGCCACCGAAGGGGGGTTCGCCAACTCCTCGGAACTGGTCCGCTATACTCGCGCCCGCCATGATTTCTGCATCGGTGTCGCCGGGTATCCCGAGGGACATCCGCAATGCCTCAACCGAACCCGCGACCTCGAACACCTTGCCCAGAAAGTCGACAACGGCGGGAACTTCATCATCACCCAACTCTTCTTCGACAACGCCGACTTCTATCGTTTCCGCGACACCGCCCGATCGATGGGAATCAAAGTGCCGATCGTGGCCGGTCTGATGCCGATCCTGAATGTCGCGCAGACCAAGCGGTTTGTGAGCATGTGCGGGGCCAAAATTCCACAGGCCCTGCTGACGCGATTGGAAGGGCTGGAGGCGAACCCCGAGGCGGTGTACGCCGCCGGGATCGAATATGCGATCAGGCAATGCGAAGATCTGCTGGCGAACGATGTGGATGGAATCCATTTTTATACATTGAACAAGAGCAAGGCGACGGTGGACATCTGCCGGGCCTTGGATATCCCCCACGCAGCGTAAGAAAGCCCATGGAACTTGTTCCATGGGATCCTGTGTCAGTGCAACGCATTTTCAAAACCGCTATTTGCGGGTGCGGTCATTTCACGCTACCCTCTCCGCGCACCAATGGAATGGAACCCGAGCCGACCTAGAGCAGTTTCCAGGTTGGTGCCACGTTGGGGTGCAGGCTTCCAGCCTGCTTTCCGAATGCAGGCTGGCAACCCGCACCACAGAGGTCGCTACACCAACCTGACAACTGCTCTAAATGACGAGAATCCTGTCTTACAGATTCAACGACCGGGCCACCCGCCAATCCCTACGAAACGTGGTGCCCCTCGCCGGTCTATTTCTACTCGTCGGGATGATCGCGGTTCTCACTAAAATGGACCGGACTGCTCTCGCCCTGAATGCCCACTTAAATTTCCACGCTTTGATAACGTTCGTCGCGAATCATTTCCTAACCCCCTATTTCCCGATCTTCCTCGGCCTCGTGCTTTTTCTGGAATGGCTCAAACCCTCCGGCGTTCGCGGTGGGCTGTTCTCCAAAGGATTCGCCTACGACGCCTCCATCGGTCTGTTCACCCTGGCGTTTCAGTTTCTGGCGGTCAATCTCGTGATAGGAATGCTGTTCAAGCTGTATGCGATCGCGCATGTCCCCGTGCTGGGGCCGGCGGTTCATCGGTGGAACAACTGGGTTGTAGCGGTTTTGAGTCTGACGGTCAGCGACTTTTTCAACTGGGCCAGCCATCTCGTCCGACACAAGGTTCCACGCGATGCACCACTCGCAGCGCGAGCTGAACATCTTCACCGAACTCCGAAACCATCCGATGGATTCGCTGACTTCATCCGTGATCCAGTCCCTCCCGCTGTACCTGATGCAGGTGCCGTTCACGATTTCGGTGACGTGCCTGGTGATCTACAAATACTATCTGATGTTCACGCACGCCAACGTGGACATGAATTACGGCTTCGTCGGTCGCCTCCTGGTCTCCCCCCGCTTCCACCGCGTGCATCACGGTCGCGGCCCGGAATTTTACGACCACAATTTCGGCGCGGTGCTGTCGATCTGGGATGGGATGTTCGGCACCTCAAAATCATTCCCGACGACATCGATTGAGACCGGCACAGATGACTTTCCGGCGGAGCATGACCGCGCCTTCCGGAATCCGTTGCCGCTGTATCTTCGGCAGCTGGTTAAGCCGTTTGAGTCTGGGGAGGGTTGAGGATCCGACGTGAACGGTTACCCCTTTTAACGGCCCAGCGCCCGCCGGATACGTCCAAGAAGCCGACCTTCGTTTTTTTTCGCCAGTTCATGCTCCCACACCCGCAGCACGCCCCAGCCTCGCGACCGCAGGGTGCGGCTCACCAACCGGTCCCGCTTCACGTTGGCAGCGAACTTATCACGCCAGAACTTCCGATGGCTGACCGGCAGGCTCGCGTGCTTCGGGCAGCAGTGCCAAAAGCACCCATCCACGAACAGGACGACACGCTGTTTGCGGAAGACGAAATCGGGCCTGCCGAAAATCACCGGATGCCGCCGCCAGCCGGTGATGCGGTGTCGGCGGAGCAGTTTTGCCATCGCCAGTTCGGTGGCCTTGTTCCCGCGCCCGCGAATGCGCGACATGACCTCCGAGCGCTTGGCGGGGGTGAATATATCAGCCATGGAGACCGCCGTCGGATTTCACCGCAAGTCCCGTCAGGCGGTCGACTTCTCATGAGAATCGTGCATCATGGGAAGATACTCCTTTTGCATCCGGAAATCATGACACTGAACCGAAAAGTGGGTGTCACGCTTATCTTCGGCAAAAGCGGCTGTCCGTGGCGCCCCTGCCCTCACCGGCGGATCGATTGACCAGGGCGAGGAACTTCGGTGAGAGCACCAAGGTCACCGGGGAGCAAGTCGAAATTCGAAGGGCGTTCGAGGCGAGAAAAAGGTTCCTGCGGAATCCGGTTCGTCGCCTGAGGCTTCGATCCCGGCGTGTTAAGAGAGAGGCACCTCAACTCAAACGCTCAAATGTCGCCACGTTCGACCCCAGCGCCTTCAATGTGTTCTCAAACAGGCTCTCACCAGCAACGCCTGTGGAATTTATTCCGCGAGCATTCCCATGGAGCAAGCTCCGATGCGCTTTTTTTTCAACGTCGCCCTTGCAATCACATCGCGCCGATTTTTGACGCCTTGCGACATCGCGAAGAAATCATACAATCCGCCCCCTTGCCCCGCGGCGCGCCCGTTTGCGCCCGGTTGGAATCGGCTTCGAGATCACCTACAGAGGAATTGAACCACATGCCCGCCACTGGAAAAATCACGCAAGTCATCGGCTCCACCTTCGACGCCGAATTCCCCGAACACGGCCTGCCGTCCATCTACAACGCCGTTCGCGTCGACTCCGACCTCAACGGCATGGTCATCAAACTCGTCGGAGAAGTGCAGCAGCACCTTGGCGGAGGGAAGGTTCGCGCGGTCGCCCTCGGCTCCACCGACGGGCTGCGCCGCGGCATGGATTGCGTCGACACCGGCGCTTCGCTCACCGTCCCCGTCGGCAAGGAAACTTTGGGTCGTGTGTTCAATCTGCTCGGTGAACCGATCGACAATCGCGGGCCGGTCAACACCACCGAGCGGCGGGCGATCCATCGCGAACCGCCGGAATTTCAGGATCTATCCCCCAAGGCCGAGGTGTTTGAAACCGGCATCAAGGTGATCGATCTGCTCACGCCGTTCCTACGCGGCGGCAAGGCCGGTTTGTTCGGCGGGGCGGGTCTCGGCAAGACTGTCGTCATTCAGGAACTCATCGCCCGCATCGCCCAGCAGCACGGCGGTTATTCGGTGTTCGCCGGCGTCGGTGAAAGAACGCGCGAAGGCACCGACCTTTGGCTCGAGATGCAGGAAGCCGAGATCGGCAAGACCGGCAAGCACGTCATCGACCAAACCGTCATGGTGTTCGGCCAGATGAACGAACCGCCCGGCGCCCGCCTTCGCGTCGCCCTGTCGGCCCTGACGATGGCCGAGTATTTCCGCGATGAAACCGGGGCCGATACGCTGCTGTTCATCGACAACATCTTCCGCTTCACGCAGGCGGGTGCCGAGGTGTCAGCGCTGCTTGGCCGTATGCCGAGTGCCGTGGGTTATCAACCGACACTGGCGACGGAGATGGGTGAGTTGCAGGAGCGAATCACCAGCACCAAACGCGGCGCGATTACGAGCGTGCAGGCCGTCTATGTTCCCGCCGATGACCCCACCGATCCCGCCCCGGCTAACGCGTTCGCGCACCTCGATGCGTTCATCTATCTTGAGCGCAGCATCGCCAGCAAGGGCATCTACCCCGCCGTCGATCCGTTGGCGTCGGCCAGCCGTGCTCTCTCGGCCGACATCGTCGGTGAGCATCACGCCGCCATCGCCCGCAAGGTGCAGACGATGCTCCAGCGGTATCGCGATTTGCAGGACATCATCGCGATTCTCGGCGTGGATGAATTGAGCGAAGAGGACAAGCTGATCGTCAGCCGCGCGAGAAAGATCGAGCGGTTCTTCAGCCAACCGTTCTTCGTCGCCCAGCAGTTCACGGGGCTGGAAGGAAAGTACGTCAAGCTCGCCGACACGCTGCGCAGCTTCGAGGAGATCATCAACGGCGGCGTGGACTCAATCCCGGAACAGGCGTTTTTGTATGTCGGGTCGATCGATGAGGTGAGGGAGAAGGCGAAAAAAATGTAAGGCGCAAGCCGATTGTACGTGATGACCTACGAGATTGCATTCAAACCGCAGGCAACTCGCGATCTTGACGCTCTTTCGACGGAAGTACGCCAGCGCATGAGCCGGAAGATCGACGCAATGCGCGACGATCTGGCAGGCGATGTAAAGCGGTTAAAAGCGTTTATACCACGATACCGATTGCGAGTCGGCGATTACCGGGTATTGTTCGATTTGGACGGTGCCTTGGTAATCGTGTATCGCATCGTCCATCGCAGCGGTGCCTATAATTAGTGGCTGCTTTGTCGAGGCCCGATCATGATTACGCTTCACCCTGAAATTATCCGCAAGAATGGCAAAGAGGAGTCCGTCATTCTCCCGTATCAGGAATACGTCGCCATTTGCGAGCTGCTGGAAGACGCCCGGGATTTGGCGGATCTGGATGAGGCCAGGCTGCGCGAAGGTGATGCGCCCACCATTCCGTTTGAAGAAGTGAAGCGCAGGCTGGGGATTGAATAAAGCTCACAAAACCACGGCCGCGATCGCCTTGATCTCGAAATTTTGAAGCGCGAGGGCCAAGAGCGGTATGTCGGGTTGCCCTACAAAGGGTTCACCGCCGTCCAAGCTATCATTGAAGACGTCGTCTTGCTTATTTGCCCCATTGAATGGATTTGACAATCCCGTCAAACGTTTCAAGGGTCGTTCGATCCGCAACCCCAAATCGGGCCCGGAGGATATATACTCGATCCGCATGGATCAGGACCAGAGCCGTCTCCGCCAGCGACTGGCCTTCTTTCCCAACCCACGTCGACCGCAGCATTCGCCCCTGCGCCCCGGCCACCTTCGGCGAAGATTCCTGAGTGTCGATCGCAACCGTTCCGACCTCTTTTTTCAGATCATCCAAATAACCATTTTTGACCAGACCGATCGGAATCATCCCCGGAAAATGCGGCGGCAGATCGGGGACATCAAGCGAAATCAGCGGGTACGCCGCAGGTGCCGCGGATCCTCTGGCCGACAACAAGAGAAGCTCGTACTCTTTGCTTTCTTCGGGCTTCCACTCGGGCGGGTAGACCAGCCGAATGCCGAACTTGGAGAAGGCGACCGTGCTTTCCGCGGTCGTTGCGGTCACTGGACTTTTGACGGTGGAGGGAGGGGCGGGTGCGGCGATCGTTGCTGCCCGAACGCGCTTCACGGGGTCGGCGAGGCTTGGGGAATGGTTCTGATGAAGGCATCCCCACGCCGGAAGCAGCGCAAAGGCCCCGAGGCCCACGCCGGACATCACAAAAAACCATCGTCTGTTCATGGCGATATCTTACCGCGAAATGGATCGGGGCAAGCAGGTGCATTCAAGACTTTTTCGTGTTTTCGTGGTGAATCATCGGGACTAAATCCTTCGACTATGCAATGTCACCAAATCCCGTAGCTTTCTCGTATCGTAGTGAGCCGCCGCCGGAATCCGCAGGAGCGACACGCCGGCGGTGGACATAGCCTCTTCCAGAAACTGATCGCGCCGTTGGCGATCGCGGCGTTGGTGGGAGCGGTCGTCCAGTTCAACCGCCGCCAGAATCCGGGTGGTGACGACATCATAGAGAACGAAATCGAGATGCTTCTGCGAGACTTTGGCAAAATAGCCCTGCTGCCTGGCTGCCGATGAACAGTCCAGCACATCCGCCAACCGCACCTTCATCGAGATGGCGACACCTTCCGGGATACTCCATCGGAGCACTTCGTAAAACGCGAGTTCGCCGTCGCTGAGCAACGTCTCTCGGGAGAAGTACGGAAGCGCCCCGCCGCCGGAACGGCTCAGCAGGATTCGCGCGAGCAGCGCGATAAAAATGATTCCCCCGACGACGATCCATGTTTGCATATTGTTCACCCCTGCATGATCGGCTTTAAGTGGATCGGGGTTGTAGAATATCGGGGACCGTGGTCACTGAAAGCGACCAGGCCGGGGAGAAGGCGTCAAGTGGATTGAACGCGTTCGCTTGATCGAACGGCTCAGGAACTTTACAGTCCACTCGCACAGGGCGCGCGAACGCTGTGGCATATCGTTTAGCGTCGGCCCGGAGGGCCGGGTTTTCCCCGTAGACAGACAGGCAAAACATGACCTCGGATCGCACTTTCGGAATCACCCTTCTCGGTTGCGGCATCGTCGGAAGCGGGGTCGCGCGCATCCTCACCGAGCAGCGTGAAATGCTTCAACGTCGAACCGGCATGACCTTCGACATCCGCCATGTCGTCGTTCGCAACGCCGCCAAAACCCGGGCAGGTGATTTGACAGTTTCCACGGATTTCAAAGCCGCCATCGAGTCCAAAGAGACCGACATCGTGATCGAGCTGATCGGCGGAACCGGTGCCGCCAAAACCGCCATCGAAACGGCTCTCAGGCTGGGCAAGCCGATCGTCACCGCCAACAAAAGTCTCCTGGCCGCCCACGGCGCAGAACTCTTCGCGCTGGCGAAAAAACACAACACCTGCATCGCCTTCGAGGCCAGCGCCGGAGGGGGTGTTCCGATCATCAACGCCCTGACCCGCGGGTTGATCGCCAACCGCATCGACGCGCTCGTCGGCATCGTCAACGGCACATGCAATGTCATTCTCACCCGCATGACCCGCAACGGTTGGACTTATGAGCAGGCGCTGGCCGAGGCGCAGGAAAAAGGATTTGCCGAGGCGGACCCGACGATGGATGTCTCCGGTCGCGACGCCGCCCAGAAGCTCGCGCTGTTGGCGAGCCTGGCGTTCAATGCCCGCGTGACCGAGGGCGATATTTATGTCGAAGGGATCGAAACGCTGCAAAAGGTCGACATCGAATTCGCGAAGGAGATGGGCTACATCATCAAGCTGTTGGCCATTGCCGAGCGGGCTGCGGATGATCGCCTTTGCCTGCGGGTTCATCCGACGCTCGTGCATCACGAGGATGTGCTGGCCGAGGTGAGCGGCAGCTTTAACGCGATCAGCGTCTACGGAAATTCGCTCGGCCATTCGCTGTTTTATGGCCGGGGTGCCGGCGCGATGCCGACCGCGAGTGCGGTCGTCGCCGATCTGGTGAGTGTGGCGATGGGGACGACTCAGATCGAGTTCAAGCAGCTTCGCGTTTTTCCGGACACCACCGCCGCCGCGAAAATCCTGCCGTTTCACGAACTGCAATCTCGCTATTATTTGCGGTTGATGGCCAGGGATGTGCCGGGTGTGCTCGCGCAGGTCACCACCGCCCTCGGTGAAGCCGGCATCAGTCTCTCGGCGATCCATCAGCGCGAAACGGATGCGGGCCAATTTGTGCCGGTGATTATCACCACGCATCTGGCGAAGGAGGGCGCGATGCAAGCCGCGCTGCAGGTGATCGACGCCCTGCCGGTCATTGGCCGGCCATCGGCTTGCCTGCGGATCATCGACCCACCGCTGGAATTTGCAGGGAATTGACACCTTTGGCGGCGGTATCTTCGTGGCATCGGCAACCTTCCCATGGCCGTGATACCCCACGGCATTGACCGGTACTCCGGTCAATTAAACAAGTGCGGAGCGATCTTTCTGAATCGTTCACCGGAAGAACGCTTCGCTTTTGCTTGAGTCGGTCAGAGTACCGATCAACATCGCTGAATACCGCGAACATGGGCTGGAAGCCCATGCTACGGTAAATACTATCGTCCCATCAATTTCAATCCTTCCGCCAATCATTCAACCTTTTTGTGTCGATACTATACGATATGCAGTGCGATCGTTCGGTGAACGCAGAGGCGTGATTGGGATCATCGGATAAGGAAGGAATTGATGTTGACGCTGGAAAACGAAACACTGCGAGTGACCGCCGTATCGCCGGCAATAGCCCCCGCGCCCCCGCCGCGAATCCGGCTGTTGGGAATGCCGATCTCGATCTTGACCGAAGCGCAGACCAATTTGCACATCATTGAATCGCTGCAGGCCGGCCGTGGCGGGTGGGTGATCACGCCGAATCTCGATCAATTGCGGCTGTTTCGCAAGACGCCGGATCTCCATCGGATGTACGATCAGGCCGACCTGATTGTCGCCGACGGGATGCCCTTGATCTGGGCCAGCCGACTGCAAAAAACACCCCTGCCCGAGCGCGTGGCGGGTTCGTCGATCATCAACACGCTGACCGCCGCCGCCGCCGAAGCGGGGTATCGGATTTTCTTTCTCGGTGGCAACGACGGTGCGGCTGAGCGCGCCGCCGAAGAACTTTTATCGCATAATCCGTCGCTCCAGATCGCGGGCCATTTTTGTCCGCCCTTCGGTTTCGATCAGAAACCCGCAGAGATGGACCGCATCAAGTCGACGCTCATCGAAAGTAAACCTGATATTATCTATGTCGGTCTGGGTTTCCCCAAGCAGGAAAGACTGATCGAGCAGCTACGGCCCCTTTTGCCGCAGGCGTGGTTTCTCGGCATCGGAATCAGCTTCAGTTTCGTCGCCGGTGAAGTGAAGCGTGCCCCCCGCTTCATGCAGAAGCTCGGTTTGGAATGGCTGCATCGGATGGTTCAGGAGCCGAGCCGTCTGTTCAAGCGATACGTGATTTTTGGGCTACCTTTCGCCGTTCGGCTGTTCAGTGGGGCTCTGCGGGCGCGGTGGATGGGTAAACGCGGATGATCGACCGGCGCGCCATTTAAGATTTAAAGTTTCATCGCGTGAATTTGAACACGCCGGGATCGGAGCTGCCGCGACGATCCGGATTCCGCAGGAAGCGGCTCCTTGCGGAATCCGGGTCGTCGCCTGCGGCTCCGATCCCGGCGTGAATTCTAGTCATCAAGCGTTCTGTAAAATAACGCATATGATTACATCAATGTCTAACTGAAGCGGACGACCAAGATACGCTCAATCGCTCTCGGTTGTCTCTTCCAGCATCCGCCGCAGATACCCATTCTCACGGCGGGTGGCTTCCAGATCGAACACCAAATACTTGATGCTCAGACGAAGGTAATCGAGGCTCTCTTGAAGGCTGCTGACCGTCGCCCGCAAACGCTCGTGGCGTTGACGCGTTTCGACGGCGACCTTTTCGAGCTTCTGCCGTTCGGTGACGGGCAGCGTGCTGATCTCACCCATCAACTCGGCGACTTTGGACTGAAAATCTTGTTCGTTCATGGTTTTTCCTCATTACGCCCCGGCATCGGCCCACGGCTTTGCCGTCAGGCGTGTATCCAAGACATTGCAACGACTGTTCCACGTCCGTGTGCCAATCGAAATCCATCTCTCTATTTGCAAAAATCCGACCGAAGCGTGCTGGTTGCATCCACCCCCCGCAAACCGCAGAAAAGCAAATGGCGTCCTTTTTGGCATGCAATCTGTGCCGACTGCGCGAGACGTTGCCGAAAAACAACAAAGCCGGTGAATGGGACACTCACCAAAACTTTAATCCATTTCACCAATTGCTTCTTCGGGGGCGAATATAGTCAGAGGCGCGGGTTGGCGACAATGTAAATTGCGCCGGCGACAGGGATAATCTCGCTGAAGTCCGGTAATGCGGTGAAGATACACCGTTTCGCACGGAAACATGGATTGGTCGGCTTCGCGGTTCCCCCCTCTTCGGTTTGGGCGGACGACATTTTGATTGCGTCGTCTTCGCGATACAATGCGAACGAGAATCGCCATGGATGTGGCGCGACACTCAATCGGGATTAGAAGCATGGCAGAGCAAAATAAAGATCATCTCGCGGATGCTTTAGCGGCGTTGTCGGCAGGTGAACATCACGAACCGGACCCGCACGATCGCGAAGAAGCTCCTGCACCCGCACCCTTGCCGCGTCAGATCGCGGCGAAGCCCGTCGCGGGGCAACGGCCTTCAGCACCGGTCGTAAAACCGATCGCATCGATCCGCCCGACCGCTCCTTCGACGCCGGTGCCACAGGGCAGGCCCCTTGCGACGGCACGCCCTGCCGCCCCTGCGCCGGGGCCGGCGCCGCTCAAATCCCGCCCGGTGATACCGATCGCAAACATACCGGCCTCCGCCCGCACGCCTTCTCCAACCGTCGCCGCACCGGCGGCTTTTGTCGCTCCCGACGAACCCGTCGAAGCACCTTTGGCCGCTGAAAATGAAAACGAATGGATGGGTACCGCTCCCGTAGATGACGACACGATGATGGCTCCCGCTCCGGATGCGTCGGCTTTCACGGCGCAGTCGATGTCGTACAAGTCCCCCGCCGCTCGAACAGCGAAAACGTCCGACCTTAAACCGACGCTCATCCCGATTCTTCTCACCACCGGAATGCTGTTTATTATTTTCAGCCTGTTGAAGTATGTGCGCGGTGCCGATTCGCCGTATGCCGCACTGCCCGGGTGGGTGGTGGGAATGGTCGCGGGGATGGGTGGAATCCTGCTCGCATTTGCCGTCTTCACCATGATGCAAGTCAAGGAACAAATGACGCGAACCAAGCGACGGTCTTGACCAATTCCCCCTTCAACGGGAAGATGCCGTGCAGCATTTTTCTCATTTTAAGTCGGTGGAAAGTACGCGAAAAGCGGGAGTGAACATGTCGATCGTAGCGCAGTGCCAGGCTTGCAAAGCAAAATACAATGTCCCCGATACGATGGCCGGGAAAAAAGTGCGCTGTAAAAAGTGCGGCCAGATATTCGGCGTCCCTGCGCCGGAAACCGAGATCGACCTGTTGCCGGATGAACCGGATCTCAGCGGGGTCGACGATGAAAATGACGCGCCTGCCGCCCGTCCGATCCTCGCAAAGTCCGCCGTTCGACCCGCGCCGCGGCGACCCAGCGTGCTGCCTCCAGTGAGTTCCATGCGCGGGGAGGTCGATACCGGTGAAGACGAATCTTCCGACGAATCAGGCGATACCGATCTCGCCGCCAACCCTGCGTTTGCGTTTCCGGGAAATGCCTTTATCGAAGGGGCGCTGCCGTATTTAATCGTGGCGGTCGCGGTCGTGTGGATGGTGAGTTCGACGCTTCGAGTGGAAGATTTCGGTCGAAGCTGGGTGGGACATCTCCGATGGTTTGTCTATCTGCTGGCCTACGTTGTCATCGTCTATCCCATTACCATGCTCGGCGTGCGAACCGCCGGCGAAAATCTGCGATTCGGTCTTCCCCCCGCGCACGCGTGGAAAGTGTTTTCGCTGTTCAGCCTGCCGTTCATGCTCGGGGTGATCTGGTCGCTGACCGGCGTTGGGCCGATCGGCACTTACACGGCCGGAATTGTCGTTGGCCTTATCATCGCGCTTGCGGGTTTCCTGTTTCTATATCGCCTGCGGCCCAATCAAATGGTCGCCGGGCTGGGAATCATCACGGCGTTTTTCGTCAGCGGTTGTGCGCTCGCCGCGTTGCTCGGGTTCGGGATCAACATCGTCCTCGTCTCCGCGATGAAACCCACGGAGACCGTCGGTGCCATCCCCCGCAGTCCCCTCGGGCCGGCGTTTCCATGGCCTCAGCCGCCCTTGGAGAAGCGAAACACAGTCACCAAGGGCAATCCGACCACGGAAGATACATCGCCCGAAACGCCCGTCACCAAAGGTGCCGGTGATCCGGTGATCGTCCCGGAGACGCCGGGCAAAGGATCGACTGCGCCCGGCACGGTGGATGCGGGTGATCCGAAAATGATCAAACCAAAGGATCCCACCGATCCCAATCCGCTGGTGGCGTCCACCGATCCTGAAAAAAAGATGCCGACCGAGCCTGGGGTCAATCCGTTGGACCCGACGATTGTTCCGGTTATTCCCGTCAAGCCGGCCCCCGTCATCGTCTCGCCGATGCTGGCGGCGGCACCCGTCAATTCCCCCATCGGTGAATTTGACGACATTTTCTACTCCGCTCTCGCCGGCCCGCCCGTTGCTTTGGTCGTGCGGGAACGCGGCCCGATTTCGGACACGCTGGAAGTGTGGAACACCCAGCCTTTCGAGAAAAAAGGCACGCTGTCTCCACCTCATCCGCTCAACGAGCATCCGATCTATTGGGTCGGGCCGAGAGGGTTGATCTTCGCTCGGTTGATCGATTTCCCGAAAAAATTGATCGAAATCCGATTGACCGCGGAAGATAAAGTCATCCGCACAATCGAGCTGGACACGGAGCGACTGGGCATTCCGGAAATCATCGGTTTTGCCGGCAAGAATCAAATCGCCATCCTTTGGGATCTAGGCCAACGGCATGGCGTCGAGTTGTTCGACACGACCACCGGGCAACGCATGCGAACCATCGACCTGCCCGGTTTCCAAAAATCCAAGGGAAATATCGCCTTCAGCCCCGACGGTCGATATTTCGCGGCAGCCGTCAAATCATTCCTGCCCGGCGGATTGGGGACCGGCGTGAGCACTCCCGCGATCCAATTGAGCGATGTCGCCATCGGTCAGCTTGCTCCCCGTCCGTATCCGATCACCGTTCTCGGCGGAGATAAAAATCTGACCCTGTCGGGCCTGGCGTTCTCGCCCGACAGCCAGAAATTTTCCATGCTCTATGAGGAGGCGGGGAACAATCTGATCGTCACCTGGAAACCGCCCGAAACGCGGGCGTTTTTGCAGTACAACTTTTTCAGCGATCACTCGACCGGCGCGACGACCGAGTATCACGGCGCGGCGATCGAGGCTTTGCCGGGCGCGGCGACATGGCTTATCTACGGTCACTCGGTCGTCGAAACCGATCATGTGATCGGCGATCTGGGAGTGACGGAGGTCAAAGGTCATCGCCGTCTGTCCAACGACACCTTTGCCCTGAAGGTGCCGTCGGAATCAGGCAAAATGAAACTCATGATCGTCACGCTGAACGCGGAGAAGTTTCCGGGTAAAGAGGCGACGAAACCGACGGGAAAACCTAAGCTGTGATGTAAAAATCCGGTCCCCTCCCCCCTGGTACTCCAGGGGGGAGGGTTAGGGTGAGGGGTTTTTTCTTCGTAGCAAGAGCACCAGAGATTTCTCCACTCGGCATAAGAAAAATGCAGGACCCCTCACCCTAACCCTCCCCCCGGAGTACCGGGGGGAGGGGACCGGAAAAGTCAATGCAATCTTTAGTTTGACCGCCCTCTGCGGCGCCGTATGGTCCCCGCGATAGGAATTCCGCATGATCGAATCCAGCGTTCCCCGCCGCACAATCGCCCAGACTTTTTCCGCCCTGCGCGCCTCCGGTCAGATCGCCCTCATGCCGTTTCTGTCGGCGGGCTATCCCGACCTGGCCACCACTGCCGCAATTCTTCCCGCATTGGAAGCCGCCGGGGCGCATCTCATTGAGATCGGTTTCCCTTTTTCCGACCCGATCGCCGATGGCCCGACGATCCAGGAAAGCTACACCGTCGCCCTATCACACAAGCTGAAACTGGCGGATATTTTCAAGATGGTGGCCGTTGCACGGCCCACGGTGGGATTGCCATTGGTCGGCATGGTCAGCTTCAGCATCGTCTACCGCTACGGTCTCGAACGATTCATCGCCGATACCAAAACAGCCGGTTTTGACGCTCTGATTGTTCCCGATCTTCCCCCGCCGGAAGCGGAAGCCATCTGCGGAAAAATTCGCGCCGGCGGGCTCGATACCGTGTTGCTGGTGGCTCCCACCACCACCCCCGAACGGCGGGCGGAGATCGTCGCGTTGAGCAGCGGATTCATCTATTATTTATCCGTCTCCGGCATCACCGGTGAACGCGACCAACTGCCCACCGACCTGACGGCCAATTTGCAGGCGTTAAAAAAGCTGACCGACAAGCCAGTCTGCGTTGGTTTCGGCATTTCCAAGCGGGAGCATGTCCGGCAGTTATCGGGCATTGCCGACGGGGTGATCGTGGGCAGCGCCTTCGTAAAACGCATCACTCAGCATGTGGGCGATGGGCCTGCGGTGATCGCGAAGGCCGTCGGTGATTATTGCCGCGAGCTTCTGCTATAATTTCAGGTTGTTTTTTCTAACCGCCACCCCGATCGAGTGTCTGGATGATGGAGCCAACGACAACTGACCCGGATTTGAACCCCAAGCCCGGTGGCCTCACCGCCTCCGTGCCGTCACCGGCGAGCCCATCGGATGGTGACCTCGTTCGACAAACGCTGAAGGGGCATAAACGGGCTTTCGATGAGCTGATTCTTCGCTATCAGCGGCAGGCTGTCGCCGTCTCCTATCGGTTGCTCGGCAACAGCCACGATGCGCTGGAGGTGACGCAGGATGCGTTTTTAAAATCGTTCAGCAGCCTCAGCACCCTGCAAAAGCCGGAAGCATTCGGCGGTTGGTTGATGCGGATCGTCTCGAATCTTTCGCTGAACTATCGGCGAGGTCGCAAAACGCGTTCGCAACTTCCGCTGGATGATCTGCTCGGCGCGACCGATGGGCAGACCGTTCACTCGGGTCAGAATCCCGTCGGCAGTGAATGGATGTCGCGCAGCGGTGATCCGGTCAAACGGCTGGAAAGCCAGGAACTCGGTGTGAAACTTCAGGAAGCGCTCGGCCAGCTTCCCGAGAAACAACGACAGGCGCTGGTGCTTTTCACGGTCCAGGAGATGCCGCAAAAAGAAGTGGCGGAACTGTTGAAGTGCAGCGTGGAAGCCGTGAAATGGCATGTGTTTCAAGGTCGAAAAAAACTGAAGGAACTTTTGAAAGAGCATCTGTCGTAGAATAGTGGTGGCATGGGCGTCTCGCCCGTGCTTCTTAAATGTAAGAACACGGGCGAGACGCC
>JANXVV010000066.1 GCA_025351525.1 Humisphaera sp.
GTATCAGGACAAGCTGATCGAGTTCAGTCTGGAATGCAGCATGAGCGGTGTGGGCAACTGCTCTCTACAACGCGGTGGTCGAAAGTCTCTGGGCCAGCTTGAAAAACGAGCTGGTGTTCCAGCGCACCTTCGCGACGAAACGGGAGGCGATGGATGCGATCTTCAAGTAAATTGGGTAGGGTATCATCGGAAACGAAGGCATAGCTCACTCGGCTATGTCAGCCCCGAAGCGTTCGAGGCAAAACAGAACTGACACCGGACCTGGGCGCGCACGTTTTTCGTGGGGAAGATCAGGCGACGATTCACCGGGTGTGGGGAAGAGGGCAGGCCTCGCCGGTACGGATGCTTTCGACTTCGGCCTCGACGATCCGCACGGCTTCGGCACCCTCGCGCAGGGTGACCGTTTCGGGGCGACGTTGCGCGGCGATGCAGCCGAGGAAATACTCGATCTCCTCCTGGTAGCCGGACGCTTTACCCAGCGCGACCGGCTCGAGCTTGCCATCCTGATAGAGCATCAACGGCGAGGCGGCGGAGGCGTCGAAGACGGCGGTGGCCCGCTCGAAGTTGATGCGGTAGCGCATCTGGAACGGGAAACCGGCGGCCATGCACCAGCCGCCCTCGGCGGTGACCAGGGGAATGTCTTCGTAAAAATAGTGAGTGAAGAGATGATCGACGCCGCCGGTGACTTTGGAATAGCCGACGCTGCGGACGGCCCGGGGTGTGCCGAAGCAGTGGCGGATGAAATCGGCGTCGTGGATATGCAGATCGAGGGCGGCGGCACCGCTGGCGTCGGCACTCTGGTAGAACGCCCCGCCGGGATGGCTGGCGAGGCGGGTGAATTGGGCGGCGAGCACCTTCCCATATCGCTGCTCGACCACCGCCTGCTTGAGCCATGTCCAGCCCGGCCAGAATCGCATGCACATCGCGGGCATCGCCAGAACACCATCCTTCTCAAACGCCCGGTCGGCGGCATCGGCGATGGCGAACGCATCGGCGGAGGTGCGGGCCAGCGGCTTCTCCACCAGCACATGCTTGCCGGCTTCCAGAGCGGCGAGGGCGAAGCGATGGTGCAGCGGCGTGGGCAGGCATATGTCGACCATCTGCACGTTCGGATCGCGGATCAGGTCGAAGCCATCGGCGTAACCCTTCACGCTGGCGACGTCGAAACGGCCCTGTGCCTGCCCTTCCACGTTGCCGCGCGCTTTGACCGTGCCATTCCGCCGCCCGGCATCGGCATCGGCGATGGCCACCACTTTCGCGGTGGCGAGGCCGGCGTAAACGTCGAGGTGGGTGAGACCCATCATGCCTAAACCGATGACTCCGATGTTGATCATGCGAGGGCTCCTGGTTCTGAGGTTTATATCGCGTGGCGAATTTGTCCTGCGGTTGGTTGAGGAAAATCAATGCGGGGTTCGCCATGCTTCTTCCGATAATACGCGAAGCGGGGAGGTTCCTGACAGGATCCCCCGGCGATTTTTGTAGTCCCAACCGTCAACGCGGTGGAAAGCGGCAGCCATGCGAAAGATAAATCGAACGATAGGGGTCTGCCTGTGGGCGATCGGATTCACGCTGTTAGCGCCGATCAGCCGTGCCGGTGTGGCTCAACCGGATATCGCCTCGATCAGCGGCGATCAGAGCCGGGTGCTGTTCGGGAGCGGGACGGGAATTATCGTCGGCATTCTGGATGGCGGCGTGGATGCCACCCATCCGGCGCTCAAAGGTTCCATGCTGTCCGCCAAGGATTTTTCCCGCGCGGGCACCACGGACGATGATCGAACCGATGTCGGACACGGGACTGGAATCATGGGGATTTTTCTCGGGCACGATTACGTGAACGGATTTGTCGGACTTGCCCCGGCGGCGAAGTTTGTCAACGCCCGCGTCGTCAACAAGGTGGACTATACCAATGACACCCTGATCGGCAACGGCATCGGTTGGGCGGTCGGCAAAGGGGCGAAGGTTTTGAATCTGTCGCTCGGTGAAACCGATGCGAATCCCGACTTGAACAAGCTGAATCTGATGCTGGATTACGTCGCCGAGAAGTATGGCGCGGTGGCCGTGGTGGCGGCAGGGAATGAGAACGCCTCGGCGGTGCAGGGTGCGCCCAACGGCCAGTACAACGGGTTCACCGTCGGGGCAACCTTCGGGACTAATTACGACCACGTGACCAGTTTCAGCAATTACGCGGTCGCGACGGATCTGCGAACCAAACCCGATCTGGTCGCGCCGGGTCAGGGCGTCACTCTGGCGACGGCGAATTGGGAAGCCGGCACGGCTTACACCGATCAGGGGGCCGGAACCAGTTTTGCGGCGCCGATGGTCGGTGGAATCGTCACGCAGATGATGGGGTATGGCAAAGCCCATCACCTGTCAGTCAGCCCGCTGGCGATCAAGGCGATTCTGCTGGCCGGTTCGACGCATGTTTATAAAAACGAGGGCGGCACGTGGGTTGTCCGCCATCAGTCTGTCACGGCATCCGGCGTGATCATCGATCAACCGCTGGATGAGGAGCAGGGTGCCGGCCGGGTGGATGGGGTGGGCGCGTACAATATCTATGCGCATCACACCGATCAATCCACGTTGATGACGAACTGGACACTTTCAGGATTGCGGGAGAGCGGCAGTTTTACAATGAAGTTGGGGAATTTGAGGGCCGGGCAGCATGTGGATGGCGCGCTGACGTGGTTCAGACATGTCAGCCGCAAGGAGGGTGGGCCAAGCGGCCTGGATGGATCGGATCGTTTCAGTCCCGCCGCTTCTCTGGCGAATTTCAGTCTGACGCTGCTGTTGAACGGCAGGAAGATCGAGACCAGCGACAGTAGTTGGGACAATCTCGATTACCTGTCGTTGGATGTGCCGCAAAATGGAAGCTACACCCTGCTGGTGAACCGGTTGGCGGGGAGCGGTTTGCCGACGGAAAGCTTCGGGTTGGCGGCGAGGGTTTTGGCGGATGCCAACCTGGGTTCAGCGGTGCAGTCCGCGGCGATGCGGGCGCAACTGGGGACGTTGACATCAACAGGGGCGTCGCGATCTTTCAACCCGCCCGTGAGCACGCCGGAACCGGCGGGGATGATCGTGTTGATGTTTTTCGGGATGCTGGCGGCGCGACGGAGAAAATGATGGAAGTCGCCAAGCGCCACTGCCATCCCATGGCATTGAAGTCGAACATCCAGAATTTTACACCGGGCCAGAGAGCCCGAGTCATTCTCTTCCGCGAACCCCCGGATTCGCCGGGTCGCGGAGATAGAGCAGCCCGGTGAAATTTTCATCGCGGCCATAGTCGATGGGGCCGGCCCAACTCGCGGATTCACCGGTCGCATTTTTGTGCTGCACGAAGTTGAATCGCAACAGCGTCGGTTGAACGCCCTGATGCTTCACATCGTTCATCGCACTCCACGGGATCGCCAACTCAGCCCGCCAAATGCTCTCGGTGTTTTTCGTCTCGGTCGTCGCGGCGTAGCGCACCGCCTCGCCCACCACCGCTTCCCAGGGGTTCGCATTCTCTTTCGGGTTGGTCTTCCGCTCAACGAACAATTGCCCGCGCGGCTTGCAGACCAGGTGCAGCACGGGACCGGTGCTGCCGTCGTTGTAGATCGGTTGTGCTATCATCTCGCACAAATCTTCCTCCCAGGCACGACGAAATTGATACTCGACGAAATTCCGCTCCGCCCCGCCCCCCGCCGGTTGGGTGCCGTTCACTTTGAACGCGACGTAAAAATCGGTCTGCCCCCAGGCGGAATAAATCTGCGTGGGCGTCGAGGCAAACTGCAGTTCCAGTTTCTGGATCGCCGGGCGATTGAGCATTCGCACCAGCGGGCCATCCTGTATCGTGTCGGCTTGGCTCCAGTCCTCCAGCGAGCCGTCGATTTTCAACGGCGCGTTCCCCCGCCGATCGCAGATCGCCACCGGGGCCACCACCCGTAGAAGCGACTGGCGGTGACTCAGGCTGTTGACGAACAGCAGATCCATCGGTTGGCGGCTTTCGACGGTGATGCGGTCAAGGTTGACGTTGGCCTCCATGTCGAACCGCCGCACGTTGAAAACATTGATCGCCAGGTTCGGGGGAATCTCCACCGGTTGCGGGCGAAACTGCCACGCCAGCGGCGCAGCGCTCCATTGCAAATCACCCATCAGCCTCTGATCGGCGGCGTTGTAAATATCCAGCCCCACGCGCAGGTCGACCCATTTGCCGATGCCGGGGTTGACGCTCCAACCCCATGAAGTGGTGCGGCCCAACAGCAAGGGCCGCTCCTGCGGCTCGGCCCATTGCAGGGTGCGGCCATTCAGGTCGATCTCCCTGTTCTGATCCGCCGCCTCACCCGGTGGACGCAGCAGGATCGATTCCGCCAAGAGATTCTTCACGGATTCCCACGCGGCTAAATCAGCGGTGCCGCACATCAGTGCATAGGTGGGATCGGGGGTTTGCGTGAGCGGAATTTCAACCGGTTTGGTGATGAGTCGTGCCATGACCAGAGTGCGAATGACTTCGCCCCGCTGCCGTGCGAGATAGAGATATTCGTAATCCTGCTGCGCGCGGCGGAGCCATTTGAGTTGCACGGTCGGCACGGGTTCATTCACCCCGAACCATTGGCCGGGATAGAACCAGACCAGATCGCTCGGGTCGGCGGGCTGATCGGGATTGTCGTAGGTGGGCAACGTGCCCGCCCATTGGATCAATTCCGCCTGCCGTAGAAAAGCCAGCCATGCCCAGAGCCGCACATCGCGCTCATCGCCGCCCGCGCCGACGTAGGGTACGAGGCCGGGCAAATCGGTGCGCAGCCAATGGGCCGGATGCTTGAGATCGCGCGGCCAATTGCCACCGGCCGTCGCCGAGACCAGGCCCGCGCCGGCGGTAATAAGGCGAATGGTGTCGGTTTCCGCGATCAGCGCCCGCGTGTTTTCCCCGGCGAATTGCACCTGTTCATCTTCCAGCGGAATATTCACGCGCACGCGCGGGTGCGCTGCCAGCACCCGCGCGGCCTCGGCGGAAAGCTTGAAGCTGTCCGCCGCGCCGATCCGCCCGGGGGTCGGGTTCTCGATCGTGACATCCGTATATTTCAGAAGATCCAACTGATCGAAATGCGTCGCCACCGCGCCCCAGTATTGCGACCGGGATTTGTCGTCGAAGCTCTGAAGGTACGGCGTCGAGGGCAAAGGCCAATAGCCCAGCGGGATGCGATCGGCAAACGCCTCGCCCTTCAGCCACGGCAGCATCACCGAATCAAAATCCTCCCACGCAATGCGCGGCGGCGAGTTGGCGGGCCATTTCACCTGCGGTTGAAGTTGCGGCACCACCACCTGCGCGCGGTGCTGCTGCCCCAGGCGAATCAGTTGATCGATCACCTTCAGAGGGGCTGCGAGGTTGGCATCTTTGCGGGTGAGCAATTCCGGGCGGGCCGTCTCGAAAACCGCCGGGTACAGCCGTCTCAACATCGGCCATTCCAACCGGCCCACCATCAGCAGATGGCGATCGTCGGGGATGACAAAGTCATGCACACGCAATGTCACCACCAGCGTCGAAACCACCCGGCTGCCCTCAAGTACTTCCAGCGTCGTCTGGTAGTCCCCCGCCCGCGCTGCGGCAGGCACGGCCAAGTCGATCCACAGCATCGCCGGCTCGCCCGATGCCGCCGCCCGGCTGCGCGGATTGCGGGCGTCGCGGGGATCGCGCAGCGCGCCGAGATTGATCTGCCCCTGATCGATCACCAGCGGCAGCAACGCGCGGGGCAATGAGCGCGGCAGCCGCTTGTCCGAGGCGGGCTCGCGGCCGGTATGCCTTACAAATCCCGCGCGGTTCAGATCGATCGGCATCGGCAGCAACTGATAGGCGGTATATTGCTGCGCTTCGATCCGGTCTTCACGCGCCGTCCCCGCGCCCAATCGCAGGGGCTGCATTCGCAATACAGCGCCGACTTTTTCGGAGGACTTCGGAAGCCGGGTAATTTGAATGGCGAAGCTGACCGTCTCGTTCTTCGCCGACGTGAGCGCCACCGGCGTCTCCACCTGCATTGGCGTGATCGGATCATCGAAGTTCACCGACCGCACCTTCGGTCGCGAGTCCTCCTCGATCGGTCCCGTGCGCGCGGCACCGTTCCCTGCCGGCGGGCAACCGGTCAACAGAAACGGCATCGAACAGATCATCGCGAGAATCGGCAGGCGGGCGGGCACGTCCATGGCGGACGATCTTAGCGAAGAAACTTGGGTCGTGCCACGAAGCGGGATATGATCGACGCATGGCAAACGGAACGCGGTTGGCGATCATCATCATGGTGCTGGGGATTGCAGTCGCGCTGCTGGCGACGAAATTCCGGATATTCGCCCCGCTGGAAATCCCGAGGCCGACGAGCGTTCCGGTCGGTTCCATCACTCTCCAAGCCGGGATGGAGCGGCTTGGAGGGGGTTTGTGAGAAGTGGAGCGAGCAATCGGGCTTCGTCGCCTTCGCGGAAACGAATCGCCATCTCGCTGCGCCACAGGGGGATCGCCGTTTTTGGGAGAGTCGCCAGTTTGGCCCAGTCTTTTTCCGTCGTGACCAGCACCTCGGCCCCGGTGGCGGCGATTTCGAGATCGGCCAGATCCCGCTGGCTGTACGCATGATGATCGGGGAACGCGCGCGTTCCCACGACCTGCCCGGCGCATTTTTGGAGCTGTCGAAAAAAGCTCTCCGGGTCGCCGATCCCGCAGAAGGCGAACACCCGTCTGTCGGCCAGCGATTCAATCGCATGACTTAATTCGCCGTCGAGCCATCGCACCGTCGCATGGGTGGCGTGAAAAATGGGGACACCCTCACCATGCCGTTCGATCTCCCGCTCGATGTCCGCCAGCTTTGCAACGTCCACCTCATCCGATCGCGTCAGGATCACCGCATCGGCCCGCCGCAATCCGCGCAGAGGCTCCCGCAGCAACCCGCGCGGGTGAACATGCCCGAACCCAAACGGCTCGGTGGCATTGATCAACACCAAGTCGAAATCGCGAGCCAGTTGACGATGCTGAAATCCATCATCGAGAACAAAAATATCAACTTGGGGATGGTCGTGCAGGACTTCAGTTCCACCGGCGAAACGATCGGGATCGGCGTGGACGATCGTCGGAGATTCAATCGGGCTGTCGAGCACTTGCTCGAGCATCCGCTGCTCATCGCTCACGCCGTGTTTAGATTTGTACCCGCGCAGGAGGACCGCCGGATGATGACCGGCCGCGCGCAGCTGTTCGCACAGCCATCGCACGACCGGCGTTTTGCCCGTTCCGCCCGTGGTGAGGTTGCCGATGCTAATGACCCGTCTTGGAAGTTTCCGCACGCCCTTCCCCGCGTCGAACCGTCGATTGCGCCAGGAAATGATGCGGCTGTACCCCGGCTCGGCAAGGGACAATCCACCGCGTATCAAAGACGCGAGGAAACCCCGCTGTTGGCCGCTTAAAATGCGAAGGGCGTGTTGTTGGGCACCGTAATTCAGAGGGGCTTTATCCCGGCGAAGACGATCATTGCGGCCCCATGCCCATATGCGCTCCGATCCACACCGGCAGCCAGAATGCGATCAACAATCCGAGAATGGTGAGAATCAACGCCACCTCCGCCGCCAGAAGAAACCCGCGCGTCCACTTCGAGTCGATGGAGAGATTGGTCTTGGCGTCCACGGGTTTCACTTTTACCGTTCGATTGCGGGGTGTCAACGATTGCAAGGCATAAATACTTGCAGGCCGCATTGATTCGCCCGCGTGGGCTTGTTACCGTGCCGACCTTGTTCGGCAAGGTGAGCGGCGGGTCGTACACGCCGCCCCGCCGTTGCCCAGCGATTGGGAAAAGGATGTCCCATGGATTTGCATGATTTATTGCGCCGATTCGATTCATCGCTCTCCCTGACCGGTCTGCCCGATGTAACGGTGAAGGCGGTGCGCGAGGATTCGCGTCTGGTTGAACCGGGCGATCTGTTTATCGCCCGCGCCGGCACGCAGACCGAAGGTGCCCGCTACGCCGCCGCCGCCGTCCGAAGCGGCGCGATCGCGATCGTCACCGCATCGATCCTCCCCGATCTCTCCGTTCCGCAGATCCTCATCCCCCATCCTGCGGCGGCGGTTTCGGTGCTGGCCCATTTGATGCAGGGAAATCCCACCGAGCGGGTGAAGACCCTGGCCATCACCGGGACCAACGGCAAGACCACGACCGCCTACATTCTCCGGCAATTATTATCGCAGGGGACCGAGCGGTGCGGGATGATCGGGACGGTGGAGATCGATGACGGTCAGACTCAAAAACCTGCGACGATGACCACCCCGAGCGCCTGTGAATTGGCCGAGCTGTTCGCGGCGATGCGCGATCACGATTGCCTGCGCTGCGCGATCGAGGTCTCCAGTCACGCGCTCGATCAGGACCGGGTGGCGGGCATGAAGTTCGCCGGGGCGGGGTTCACCAATCTGACGGGCGACCACCTCAATTACCACAAGACCATGGAGCACTACGCGGCGGCCAAAGCCAAGCTTTTTTCATCGCTGGATGAAAGCGCCGTCGCCGTCCTCAACGCCGCCGATGACTGGTCGGCTTGGATGGAGCGCAAGTGCAAGGCTCGGATCATCCGCTTCGGATTCGGCACGGGCCCGGAGGTGGATTACCAGGCCCGCGACGTGTCGATGCACGCGGGCGGATCGAACTTCGTGCTGGTGACCCCCGAGGGAAGCGCGGCGGTGAATCTGGCGATGATCGGGCGGCACAATATTGAAAATGCGCTGCTGGCCGCCGCGCTCGCGGGCGAGACGTGCGGGCTGTCGGCGCAGCAGATCGCCGCCGGTTTGACCACCGCGACCGGGGCGCCCGGGCGATTGCAATCCGTGCAGGCGGGCCAGCCGTTCAGCGTGCTGGTCGACTATGCCCACACGGATGATGCCCTGGAAAACGTGCTGAGCGCCCTGCGCCCGCTGACGAAAGGAAAGCTGCGCGTTCTGTTCGGTTGCGGCGGCGATCGCGATGCGACCAAGCGGCCCCGCATGGCGGAAATCGCCGGGAGGCTGGCCGATGTCGTGTATCTCACCAGCGACAATCCGCGCAGTGAGGAGCCGGATTCGATCCTCGACATGATCGCGGCGGGGTTCACCGGCAAGTCCATGAAGACCGTCTTCCGCGAAGTGGATCGGCGGAGCGCGATCGAGCGGGCGCTCGGCGATGCCCAGCCGGGCGATGTCGTGCTGCTGGCGGGCAAGGGACACGAGAATTATCAGATCATCGGGACCGATCGGCACCACTTCGATGATGTCGAGGAGGCGACCCGAGTGCTAAAGGCCGTGAATTAAAATGTAGCCCATGCTACTAGTCTGCCCGTGCTAATAGTGTGGGTGCCACAGGTCGCGGTACTCCGAGACCTGTGCTCTTCGACCGGCGAGAACACAGGTCTCGGAGTA
>JANXVV010000071.1 GCA_025351525.1 Humisphaera sp.
CCATGCCACCTGTAATCATCGGAGTACACTCATGAATCTTTCGCAATACTTTTGTCTGGGCTTGGTGCTGCTGGCAAGCCCTGTTTGGGCCAGGGAAGACGCCACTAAACCGCATGTGGGTTCCATGGCTCCGGCTCTCTCACCGCAGGAGGCCGAGAAGCGGTTCACGGTTCCGCCGGGATTTGAAGTTCGGCTGTTCGCCGCCGAGCCGGATGTGATCAATCCGGTCGCCATGAGCTTCGATGAAAAAGGTCGGCTGTGGGTGGTCGAGCTGTATGAATATCCCTACGAGAAGCCCAAGGGCAAAACCCGCAAAGGGCGCGATCGGGTGATCTGCCTTGAAGATCCGGATGGCATCGGTCATGTCACGAAACGCACGGTGGTTGTCGAAGGTCTATGGCTGGCGACCGCCATCACCTGGGGCAACGGCGGCATCTACGTCGGTCAAGCGCCCGACCTCTACTTCTACCCCATCACCGAAACACCCGATGGCCCCAAAGCCGACGAGCGCCAAACGCTACTCACCGGTTTCGGACTCGACGACAAGCACGAACTGCTCAACAGCTTCTGCTGGGGACCGGATGGGTGGATGTACATGACGCATGGCGTGTACACCCACTCGAAAGTCCGCCGTCCTGATCAACCGATAAGCGAAGCGATTCCGTTTGATGCCGGTGTTGGCCGCTACAATCCCTACACGAAAAAGTTTGAAGTCTGGTGCGACGGCATCAGCAATCAATGGGGCATCGACTGGGATGCCTCGGGGAATGCGTTCGTCTCCGCCTGCGTGATCGATCACATCTGGCACGTTGTTTCCGGCGGAGTCTATGTTCGCCAGGGCGGCACACCCAACGTCCCTTACACCTATGGCTTGCTCCCCGCGATCAACAAGGACAAGCACCGTCATCACATGGCCGCGTACAGCGGCATCAACATCTACCAGGGCAACCTCTTCCCCGAGGAATATCGCGGCAACGCCTTCATGGGCAACATCCACGGCAACTGCATCGACCGCGACAAACTCACGCCCGATGGCTCCAGCTTCACCGCCACCGACATGCGCAAGCCGACCGACAAAGGCGAATTTCTGGAGGCGAACGATGACTGGTTCCGCCCCGTCAGCACGCAGACGGGGCCGGATGGGGCGATGTGGATCATGGATTGGTACGACAAGTATCCCTGCTATCAAAATGCGAAAGCGCCGGATTTGGATCGGGAGAAGGGGAGGATTTGGAGGCTGGTGTATGTGGGGGAGGAGAAGGGGAAGGAGATTCCGACGCATGAGAAGGGGATGGACTTGGGGAAGCTTCCAGCACCGGAACTCATCACCCAGTTAAGCCATCTAAACATCTGGCAGCGGCGCGCCGCGCAGCGTTTGATCGTTGAGCGAGTTCATAGCCATCAGATGGAAGAATCGTTTGAACCAATGGTTACCTCCGCTAAAACGAAAGAAGCTCGGATGGCCGTCGTTTGGACGATGGGAAGCATCTCAAGTGATCCGTTCGCAGTCGGCATGAGCGTCGATCCGGAGCCCGCGTTCCGCGCTTGGTGCGCCACGTTTATGGGTGACCACCTTGAAGCGGAATTGGAGAGCGACGTTCGACTAGCGATACTCAGGGATCTTGCCGAAGATCGTGATCCTCTGGTTTTATCGCGAGTTGCCGATGCCGCGAGACGATTGGCCAAGTTCGACACAACCTCCATTCTTACGTCTCTCAGTACTCAACCGGCGGTCGAGAACGATCCGCAACTTGCGTTCCTGATCTGGCGTGCGATGGAATCGCGAATCGCCATGAAGCCTACCGAAAATGCAGCGCCAATATTCCAAGCTTTCGCTATAGACGGGAATAATTCGCGAAGCACAGGGCAGTTTATCCGGAAAATCATTCATCGGCTGATCGACGCACATGACAGCGTTGCGGTCACGAACGCCGTTGAGTTCCTTAATTCCTTGAGCGCGGACCAATCCATTCTCGTCGCCGGTGGAATCCAAGGATTTCTCGACACGCAGCAAAAGAAGGGCGGCGATCGACCGCCTGGGGCTGACACTCTCGATCTGGCGAGATTGCAGGCAAGCCCGGACAAAACATTGAGCGCGGCCGCCTCTCAACTTGCCGCTTTATGGGGCAACGCCGCCGCCGCCGAAGCGGGTCTTAAGTCTCTCACTAATCCAAAAGCCAACGACGAAGACCGCCTCAAATCTCTCTCCCTCGCTCGCCAACTCAACACCGATCTCGCCCGCAAAGGCGTTCTTGATCTGCTTCGAAGCGACGCAAGAGATTCGCTCAAACTTGAAGCCATACGCGCTCTCGGCGAGATCGGCACGGAAGATTCCGCCGACGCGATTTTGAAATCGTGGAAGAGCCTGACGCCCGACACCCGCCGGGCGGCGGTGGAAGTGCTGACCAGCCGGTTGACCTGGATAAAAATACTGCTCAAAGCGATTGAAGCGATGACTGTGTCGACGAGCGATGTGTCGGCGCTGGCGATTCGCACGATCTCGCAGCAGAAGGATGAGGGGGTTCAGGCAATGCTGAAGAACACGATCGGGCGGTATCGGCCAAGCGATGCGGACAAGCTGAAGTTGATCGCCGCCAAGACGAAGATCATGCTCGACGGTTCGAAGATCGACTACGAGGCGGGGCATCAGCTCATGCAGAAAAACTGCCTGGTGTGTCATACTTTTTTTGGCGAAGGAATGCACGTCGGGCCGGATTTGACGGGGGTGGGGCGGTCGAGCATCGATGCGCTGCTGCACAATGTGATCGATCCGAATGAGATCATCGGCGCGGGATATGAGAACACGATCATCGAGACGAAGGACGGGCGGAATGTGGCCGGGCGGGTGGTGGAGAATACGGACGATCACGTGAAGCTGCTGAGTGCGGGAGATAAGGAAGATGTGATTTCCAAGCGCGAGATCGCGACGATGCGGACGGAGAAGATCAGCGTGATGCCGGAGGGGCTGGTGGATGCGATGGCGGATGCGGATTTGCGGAATCTGTTGTGGTATGTGTTTGCGCCGCCGCAGGAGAGGGCGGGGAAGGGGCGATAGCATTCTTATCAAGAAATGTACATGCGGGCGCAAAGACGCAAAGAGCGCAAAGTATAATTAAATTCTTTGCGTCTTCCTTTGCGCTCTTTGCGTCTTTGCGGCCTGGCATTTGGAATGGCGCATTGCGCGATTGGCTTCAAATAACTCGCAATGATAAATCGCGGCATTGTTTTAGTGTGCGGGAACGGCGCGATACGATGCGGTTGTCATCTTGCGGAATCCGGGTCGTCGCCTGCGGCTCCGATCCCGGCGTGGTAAAATTTTGAATGGTTTGATGTTTCACTTTAAATATTTACAGACAATTTCTGGTGTTGTCGATTTGTCGCACCTACGCTTATGCTAATTAGCTGGTGAGAGATTAATTGATGAATGATCGTGAGCCTGCTGTTTTGGGGCACGTCGAAGGAAACAAGTTTCGTGAACGAATCCACCGCCAGCCATGACCTGCCGCCGCCTCAGGGGAGTGAGGATTATGCGTTGCTGCAGGGCATCGCCGCGCGGGATGCGTCGGCTTTGACGACGTTGTACGATCGGCGGGGTGGGCTGCTTTTCGCGTTGTGCCTGCGGGTTTTGAAAGATCGCATGGCGGCGGAGGAGGCGCTGGAAGACGTCTTCTGGGAAGTGTGGAATAAATTCGAGCGGTTCGATCCGGAACGCGGCACGCCGATCAATTATTTGTTGAACCTCACGCAGAGCCGCGCGATCGACAAACTCCGCAGCCGCGCTAAATTGCGGCGAATGGAGTTGGCGACGGACCGTAATGCCGGTGACACCGGTGGCCGCGATATTACCGGGCCTACACTCAATCAGATCACACCCGCCGATATCGCCGAGGATGCCGAGCGTCGCGAATCCGTTCGCCGGGCTGTACGGCATTTGAACAATGAGCAGCGCCAGGCCGTCGAATTGGCATTCTTCGACGGCCTGACCCACACTGAGATCGCCGAACAGTTGTCGATTCCCCTGGGGACGATTAAAACCAGAATCCGTCAGGGACTCGTACACTTAAAGGAGGCTCTCGGGAACCACCTTGGCTACCGGACCTCCTCGGGCCAGCAAGACGAAGCATCCGGATGACCTGCGAAGAACGAAAAGACATCATCCCGTTTTATGCCCTGGGCACCCTCGATCCGGTCGAGACTGAATCGCTGCGCCGGCATTTGGAAGGTGGCTGCCCGGCCTGCAATTCAGAATATTCATCGATGCAATCGCTGGCGAGTGATCTGGCGATGTCGCTGGAACCGGTCGCCCCGCCGATCGCGGTTCGGGAACGGCTGCTTCGACGCATCGCCGATCAATCGCCGTCGATGAAGATCGCGCAAAATCAACCCGCGACGAAATCTGTTTCTCCGTCGATGAAAATGAATAGTCCCGTCTCCACAGGCTTTGATTGGTTTCGATCCATGACAACGGCAGCCATCGCCGCGGCACTGGCGTATTTCGCGGCTTCACTCGCCTTTCAAGAGCATCAGACCGTTTTGCAAAAGCGGTTGGTGCAGGTGGAATCACAATTGACGGAGATGCAGTCGACGCGGAAGTCGACCGAGCAGATGATCTCCCTGCCGCGTTCACCGGCGATGCAGATGGTGACGCTTCAGGGAACGCCCGATGCCCCCGGCGCAAAGGCCGATCTGTTTTACGATCGAGCACGCGGCGTGTGGTATCTGTACACCACCGGGCTCAAACCACCGGGTGAAAAACGAGCTTATGAATTGTGGTTTATCGTCGGCGATACCAAGACCCGCGCGGGAGTTTTTGATGTGACGCCCGACGGCGAAGGTTCCATCGTTGCCGCCGTGCCGCCGGATATTGGAAGGATCACGCTTGCGGCGATCACCGATGAACCGGCGGGCGGATCGCTGCAACCGACCGGGAAGATACGACTGGCCGGGGCGATTCCCTGATCGTTCACGTCGCGTTCACTGTTTAGCGGTCTCGCTTGCGAGACATTTGTTTTAGGATTCCCGCTTAAAATCGTCTCGCAAGCGAGACCGCTAAACGCGGAAGGGCTATTTCGCATTCATCGTTGGAAGTGAAACCGTCACCGCAAAAATCCCGTCTCTCGAATCGGCGATGATCGTTCCGCCAAGCGCCTCGACCATCTTGCGGCAAAGGGAAAGCCCCAGCCCGCAATGCACACCGATATCGCTCCGGGCTTCATCCCCCCGCCAGAAACGATCGAAGAGCTTTGCCGCATTTTCGGTGGAGATTCGACTTCCGCTATTCGTGAAAATGAGCGTGGTCCGATCCGCCCCCGTCGTTGCCGCAATACTCATACGGCCACCCTCCTCCGTATACGTCACCGCGTTATCAAAAAGATTGTTCAAAACGATGCGCATCTTCTCCCGGTCGAGAAGAACGTCACCGCTCACTTCCAGTTTCCATTCCACGTTCAGTTTTCGTTGGGCCACGCAAGGCTCGAACGCGATCCAGCACTCGCGCATGAAGTTGCCGAGATTCACCGGTTCGGTTTGAAGCGAAAGTTGCTTTGCATCCGCCCGTGCCAGCAGCAGCAGATTGTTGACCATCGCGTGCATGCCCTGGGTCAGGCGGAGGCACTTACCGATCACCGATTCATAGGCCGCCGGTTCGCGCCGGCGAGACGCGCACACTTCCAGCACCGTTTCCAAACCCGCCAACGGCGTGCGAAGCTCGTGGGCCACATCCGCGGTAAATGATTTTTCGCGGGTGAGGGCGCTATCCAGCCGCGTTAGCAGATCGTTCAATCGCTGCACCACCGGAGTCAGTTCCTGCGGTGCTTCATCGAGTCGAATGCGCTCGGAAAGATCGTCCGCCCCCACCCGCTCGATCGAACCCGCCAGCGATCGCAGCGGTTGCAAACCGCGCTGAATCACCAGCCCCATGATCCCCACGCTGGCGACGATGGCGGCCACCGAAACGATCAATAGCGCCCACGCCAACCGCTCCAGCGTGTCGGCAAAATCATGCGTGGGTTTCGTCACCGCCAGCAACACCATGCGCTGGGGAACACCCTTCAGCTTATATTTTTCATCCTCAAACCGGGGCTTGAATGTGAAGGCGATTTCACGTCCTTCCTTGCCATCGGGCAGGCGAACAAAGCGGTGCGAAGGCCGGTCGGTCACGCCGATGGGAAATTTCAAATCGAATTTTGCGAGGGAGACGGATTTGAAAAGCGATTGCCCTTCGCTCGTCCACAACTGGAAATAATTCGATCGACGGCCCGCGGCAAACTCGGGGAGTTCACCCGGTTCGACCTCCATCTTAAATTTCTCCGTGTCCTGCTCGGTCAATGAAGCGAGAGCGGATGCCTGGGTCATCAACGCCGCGTCAAATTCCGTCAGCAGCGACGCGCGCATGATGAGGTAGAGCGACCCCGCCGCGAGAGTGAAGATGAGCGCGAGTGCCACTGTCGCCCGCGTCAATAAGCGCAGCCGGAGCGAGGAGGAATGCAACCATTGCCAGGGCAGCCAGACCATTAAATCTCCTCGCCGAGAAGATACCCCTGCCCACGGCGGGTGTGGATCAGGCGCGGCAGTTCCGGCCGTTCGATCTTTCGGCGGAGATGACCGATGAAGACATCCACCACGTTGCTCTCAGCCGTCGAATTAAAATCGTAGACGTGGTCCCAGATTTCCGTGCGGGTGACGACCTGCCCGGTGCGGTGGGCAAGATACTCGAGCAGCGAATATTCTCGCGCGCTCAGTTCGACCGACTGCCCCCCGCGCCGGGCGATTCGGGCGGCGGTGTCGATCTCCAGATCGGCGATGCGAATGACCGGCGATTTCACGTTATACCGACGGCGGATCAGCGCGCGGACCCTGGCCAGCAACTCCGCAAACACGAACGGCTTGACGAGATAATCATCGGCACCGCTGTCCAAGCCTTTCACGCGATCGGCGGAAGTGTCCCGCGCGGTGAGGATCAGAACATGGGTCGGGCTTTTTTTTGCGCGCAGGCGTTTGAGGACGGTGAGGCCGTCGATCTTCGGGAGCATCAGGTCGAGAATGATGACGTCGTAGTCATTCGACTCGGCATGCCAAAGCCCCGTCTCCCCGTCGGCGGCGGTGTCGACGGTGTACCCGGCTTCGCTCAGACCCTGGGCGATGGAGTCGCGCAGAATCTCGAAATCTTCAACGACCAGGACACGCATGAACGGGATTGTACTTTGCGAAGATGAAAGGAGGGTGAAGCAGTAAAAGCTCTTATTTAGCCGGTTTCGCTTGCGAGCCGCGTCGGGCGGGATGCGGGCTCGGACGCGGCTCGCAAGCGAGACCGGCTAAATAATTCGGATTTGGTCGCCAGCAGCTTCGCCCATGGTGCCCATTCCGGGGAAGCGCCCAGCCGCACTAAGGCATCGAGTTCAAACAGGCGTTCGCGGATGTATGAATCACGGCCCACGAGCGATTCATCTAGTTCCCCGGGATGCACGAACCACTCGATTTCACCTTTATCAGGCAGGTGTTCCAAATAGTTCGACCAGGGCTGCGGTCGTCCGAAATCGCGCACGCCGATCATGCCGAAGCACGAGTCATTCATCCAGATTCCCGCCTCTTTAAAAGTGGACAGAGCGGCAGTTCCAAGGCGATGCATCACCGTTCGCCTCAAGCGCGAACCGCTGACGTGCGCCCGAACCGAGGGCGCTTCCATCGTGCAGCGCGTCACCTTTGGAAGCACGCCGGCTTCCATCGCCGCCACCAGCGCTTCGCGAATGACGGGGAGTTGGTGCGAATGGTGATGGCCATCGACATACGCCGGGGGACGGCCCATCAATTCCGTGAATCGCTCTGCTTGCGCGCAGATTTCATCGAACACCGCCGATTGATCCAATCGACGACGCCAGGTGATCCAGAGCAGTTTCGGAAGCGAATGGAAGCAGCCATCGCGTGTGACCAGCCCGGAAGTCGGTCCCGCCATCAGAGGCTTCTGGGCCGGTCCGGTCAGCACCAGATGAAGCCCAACCTCCAGCTTCGGGGCGTGTTCGAGCAGGGGGATGGATGCCCTGGCATGATCGCCGGTGACGACCATCAAACTGGTCGAGGTGACCACCCCGGCTTGATGGGCGTGAATAATCCCCCGGCTGGTCGGCACCCCGAAACCGAAATCATCGGCGGTGACGATGAGAGCGGGTGTAGAAATGTTCAAATGAATGTCCATGGGTCTTTGCGCCCGCATTTTATTCTGTCACGACCGATGAAAAGTTACGTGCTCGGAATCCTAAAACGGCATTTCATCCTCGACCGGTATCACCACGATCGTCGAGTCCGGATTGCCGAGCGCTTTTAAAAACACATCGCCATACATTTTAATTTTGTGCGGGCCCATGCCTTTGATTCGCTCGAGCGTGCGCAGATCGCCGGGCGCGATTCGGGCGATGAGTTTCAGCGTGCTGTCGTGACAGATGCAATAGGGTGGAAGCTGGCGGTCGCGGGCGAGTTGCAATCTCAGCGTGCGGAGTTTGTCGAACCGGGCGGCGGAGGCGGAGTCGAGCGCGCCGGCGTCGGCTTCGGCATCCATGCTGACGACCCGATAATTCTGCTTCGCCGGCGCATTGAACTTTCGCGGGATTAAATCCACCAGACTCTGCGGCGGAAGTTGCTCGCCCTTCATCACCGCAACGCCGGCGATCGTCAGTTCAACGACTGGCCGAAATTTCACGCCATCCGGATCTTTCTGCCGTGCCAGACCCGCTTCCATCAGGCGGTGCAGCATGGCGATGATGCGCTTGATCCCGTGCGCCTTGAGCAGGCCGTACACGGTCAATTGATCGAACCCCCACCGCTGCGTTTTGTCGTTGGCGGCACCGGCCAACACTTCGGCAACGACCCCGACGCCAAACTTTCCCCGCAGCCGTGCGATCGCCGAGAGCAGTTGCCGCACCAGCAGAATGACTTCATCGGAGACCGGTTCGCTGGACGCCGCCTCTTCCGCCAACGGCTCCTGCCCGCGTCGGCAGATGTCGCAGCCGCAGTCGGAAATCTCCTGCTCATCGCCGAAATAATCCAAAATTTGTTGCCTGCGACAGCGGTGCGTCTGCGCGTAGCGGATCATCAGATCGAGCTTCTGCCGTGCATGATCCTTCCGCTCGGCGATGACCCCGGCGTTGGCGTTGGGCGTGTCCTCGCCGATTTTATCGATGAAAAATTCCTGCGTGTAGCGATCCTGATAGCTGAACAGAATCATGCAGCGCGCGGGCCGGCCATCCCGCCCGGCCCGGCCGGCTTCCTGGTAATACGCCTCCAGCGTGCCCGTCAAATTGTAGTGAAACACGAAGCGGATATCGGGCTTGTTGATCCCCATGCCGAACGCATTCGTCGCCACCGCAATGGCGCGCGGCGTGCGCATGAACTGCTCCTGGTTCGCCGTCCGCGCGGCGGTATCCATCCCGGCGTGATAGGCAAAGATCGACCGGTCCTTCAAATTCGCCGACAGCAGTGAGGTCACCGCATCGACATTTTTCCGCGTTGCGCAGTACACGATTCCGGTGCCTGGCTCGTTGCGCAACAGGTGGATGAGTTCCCCGTCCTTCTCCTTCACCTTGCCGATGGTTCGCGATTCATACCGCAGGTTGGGCCGATCGAATCCGGTGATGTACACGCGCGGCTCGGGCATCTCCAGTTGCTGGATGATGTCCGCCCGCACGTCATCGGTGGCCGTCGCGGTGAGTGCAATCGTCGGCGGGTTGCCGAGCTGCTTGCGGATCTCCCCCAGCCGTGCGTATTCCGGCCTGAAATCGTGACCCCACTGGCTGATGCAGTGCGCCTCGTCGATGACGAATGTTTTGACCTCGAGCCGTTGCAGCAGCAGATTGAAGCTGGGGTTGAAAAGGCGTTCCGGGGCGAGGTAGAGCAAGCCGTTGAAGCCCGCTTCAAGCTCGTTCATCACCTGTCGTTGGAGCGAGGCGCTGAGGGAACTGTTGAGCAACGCCGCCGCGATTCCCTCATCGCGCAGTTGCTGAACCTGATCCTCCATCAGGGAGATCAAAGGCGACACGACGATGGTCAACCCGCCCTGAATCACCGCCGGCAGTTGATAGCAAAGACTCTTTCCCGCCCCGGTCGGCATGACGCACAGCACGTCGCGACCCGCCAACACATCCTCGATCACCTCGCGCTGCGCGGGGCGGAAATCATCGAGGCCAAAGTGATTGGCAAGTTGCTCGCGGAGTTCGGGCATCGGTCGGTGGATTATAGAGCGGGACGGGGAAAGACAAGAGGAAGGTTGTACGGGTGAAGGTTGGGGAAATAAGGTTGGCGTTTAGCTCAAGTGCGATATAATTGCGCGTCGCTTATAAAGAATTGGAGCCGCGATGGCAACGACCATGACCATTTCACTTTCCGACGATATGAAGGCGTTTGTCGAAGAGCGCATCAAATCCGGCACCTTCAATTCCGCCGGGGAATTCATTCGAAATCTGATCCGCGAGGATCAGGAGCGTGCCGAGCAGAACCGGCTTGAGAAAATGCTGCTCAAAGGGTTGGATGGCGGTCCATCGATCCCCGCCACGGATGCGTATTGGGATGACCTGCAATCGCGAGTCACGCAACGTGCGACCGGGCGAAAATCTTCTCCCGAGACTTTAGAATGAGACGCAGCCTGAATATTCGTCCTGCCGCCGATGAGGACTTGGTTGAAATCGCAAGCCACATTGCTGTAGCCAACATCGACGCGGCGATCAACTTGTTGCACGCGGCGCGACGCAGCATGGAATTTCTGATTACGACCCCGGAGGCCGGCCCCGAATACCCGACTGCAAACCTTCGATTGAATGGCCTGCGAAAGTGGAGCGTGGACGGTTACCGCCAGTACCTTATTTTCCATCTAGTGCCCCCCAGTTCCATCAAAATACTTCGCGTCGTACACGGTGCACGAGATCTACCGCCGATACTGGCCCGTTCATTTTAATTGACGGGGTAAATTCAGGCCGCCATGTCCGTCAACGCGGACACTGCCGGTTCAACCGCAATTTACGATTTTCGCTACGAAGGCGAACGTGAAACGAATTACTCGCAACCAACGGCTTACCCCCGAAAGGGCCAGCAAGTACAAAGATATACGAACGAAAATTGCTGAAGAAATTCCCGACTTGGTCGAGCGACACCTTGAGCGAACGGCTGCTTTCGACGAACTGCACGCACTGTTACAGCAATTAAAAGCGGCGCGCGAGGCCGAAGGGCTAGAACTCGCCGACCTTACAAAGCCGACTGACAAATGAAAGACAATGGTGCGGTCCGAAGGAACGCCCTGCGCTTTGTGCCGTGAACACTTCTCGATTACAAGTCTGTTTTCCGCCCCGCCGCTTCAACCGCGCTCGGCGGTAGACGGGAAGGTCAACGCATGGCTCATCACATCTCGCGCCACTGGTGCCGCCGCGCGGTAATGCTGCTCGGGTTGGCAGTCGTCCTTTTAACTCTCGCAGGAACCCACCGCGCCGCGGCCGCTCCACCGGTGCAACACATGGCGGTGATCGCGGGAGATCCCTCGGGCAACTCCGCCACCGGCCCGCTTTCCCACGCCGATGGCGCGCTGCCGGGCTACAAACCCGGCGACACCGAAACCAACATCGTTCACGCGATGTATTCAATCAATCTGATCTGGGTGCTGATCTGCGGGTTCCTCGTCATGTTCATGCAGGCGGGTTTCGCGCTGTTGGAGACCGGGTTGTGCCGCGCGAAGAATGCGGCTCATACCATGAGCATGAATTTCCTGGTGTATGCCCTGGGGATCATCTCGTTTTGGGCCGTCGGATTCGCCCTGATGTGCGGCGGGTCCAACGGCATTCCCACCGGTGCCGCCAGCGCCCCCATCGGCGGGCCCTCGGGCATCGGCGGGGTGCCGCAACTCAATCACATGGTCTATCTGACCGTGCTCGGGAAACCATTCGGGCTGTTTGGGGCCAAAGGGTTTTTCCTCAGCGGCACCAGTTATGATGCCGCCATCGCCGTCTACTTTTTGTTCATGATGGTGTTCATGGACACCGCCGCGACCATCCCCACCGGGGCGCTCGCGGAGCGATGGAAGTTCAGCAGTTTTTTCATTTTCAGCCTTCTGGTCGGATCGGTCATCTATCCCATCTACGGCTGTTGGATGTGGGGCGGCGGTTGGCTGGCGCAACTGGGATTGAACTTCAAGCTGGGTCACGGTGCCGTCGATTACGCCGGTTCATCGGTCGTCCACATGCAGGGCGGTGTGATGGCGCTGGTGACCGCGTGGATCATGGGGGCCCGCATCGGCAAGTATGACCGCGATGGAAATCCCCGGCCCATTCTCGGGCATCACATCCCCATGGTCATCACCGGCACGTTCATTCTCGCTTTCGGATGGTTCGGTTTTAACGCCGGCAGCGCGATGGCAGGCACCAACGGGCGCGTGGGTCTGATCGCCGTCAACACCATGCTCGCCAGCGGCGCGGGGGCGATCGTTTCGACGCTGTATCTCTGGTATCGGTTTGGCAAGCCCGATCCCTCAATGATGTGCAACGGGCTGTTGGCCGGTTTGGTGGCGATCACCGCGCCGTGCGCGTTTGTGGCGCCCTGGGCGGCGGTGTTGATCGGGGCGGTGGCGGGATTGATTGCCGACTGGTCGGTCTTTTTCTGGGAGCGGAAAGGGATTGACGATCCGGTCGGTGCGATCAGCGTTCACGGCGTCGCCGGGGTGTGGGGATTGTTGGCCGTCGGGCTGTTTGCCGATGGCACGTTCACCGGGGCCAACGGTTTGTACAACGGTGTGGCCGGTGGCGTGCGCGGGCTGTTCTACGGGGACAGCTCGCAACTGGTTGCGCAACTGATTGCCGCCGTCAGTTGCTTCGCATGGAATTTCATCGTCGCGGGTCTGTGCTTTAAGTTGATCGGAAAGTTCCTTGGGTCAAATCGCGTGTCACCGGAAGTGGAGGTGGCCGGTTTGGATATCCCCGAGATGGGCGCGCCCGGCTATCCCGAATTCATCACCCCGCTCGCGCCGGAATGGATCTCGCGATCGCAGTTGGATTAGGCTCTGCCCGAATAATAAATGGTGGCACGGGCTTCCAGCCCGTGTTGAAGGTTCGACCGAAAAAGGTGACCTCAAGTTCCGGCGTATTGCAAAATGGAAGTGGATCAGCACGGGCTGGAAGCCCGTGCCACGATTAGGGTTTTCAGATTGGCCGTTAACGGATGAACTATTTTTGACGGCGAACGCCGATGGAAACCCTGGGTCCGAACACAAACGCCCCGCCCAACCTGCTCTCCCCGCGCTGCATCCTCGTCGCGGGTGAAGATCGTCGGAATCTGCTGCATTTACTACCTTCGCAAGATTGTGCGTCGCACGCTTTTCGGGGATATGAATTCTGGAAGCAGCCGGAGTTCACCTTGATTCTGTGCGGCATCGGAACGGGATGTCTCGAGCCTTTGATCTGGGAATTGACCCGACCAAGAATCGTTCAAGAGTTGGTGCTGGTCGGCACCGCCGGGAAGATGCCGAACGCTTCAGTTGAAGTCGGCCAGCCTTACGCGGTAATTCAAGCATTCCTCGCCGGCACCGGGTTGGACGGCGAACCGCTCGATGAAACGCTCACGCCCTGCTGGCCTTTACCGCCGACAATACCCGCCGCGAGTTCCGTTTCGACCGACTTTTTCTACGGATTCGGCCCGCGACTCCTCACCGGCGAGTATCCGTTTGCTGATGGAGCGCTTCGCGAACGCTACCTCGATCATTGCCGGCGCGGAACATCACTGGTCGAAATGGAAGTGGCCCAGTTCTACGCATTCTGCCGTGCTTTCGGGGGAGAGGGTTTGCAATATATGGCGATCAAAGGCGTCTCGAACGAACTCGGGGATGATGCCCGGCAGATCGCCGAATCGCGAGCGGTGATCACGCGGTGCATGGAGATGGCGCGGGGACTGATGGGAATCTAAGAACCTGTTAAAAAACAGTGCGGACGCTTTCGGAGCATGGGCTGCCTTTTCATTTCCCCGCCGACTGATCTTTTGGCACCGGCTTGCGTAGCCGAAGCACTTTCCGCATCACCCCGCCCACCTTCGATCGCAACTGCAGGAATCGCAACCGCACTTCCAATTTTTGAAACGACGGTTCGCGCGGGTCGATCGCCAGGCCGGTTCGCACCCACAGCACCGCCTCTTCGTAACTCCCCAACTGCTCGAACGCGACGGCGAGATTATACATTGCCATCAGATGTTCCGGATCGCACCGCAGCGCCTGTCGGCTGGCGGCAATGCCGTCGTCATAGCGATCGCCGTGAAAATGGGCCACCGCCAGATTCTGCCAGGCGTTGGCGTTGTCGGGTTCTTTTTCGGTCAACCGTTTGAGACAGACGACCGCCGTGGATGTCTCGCCGCAATCGAGCAGAAGATTCGACAGGTCCAGCATCATCTGCGGATCTTCGGGCACCAGCAGATGCTCATTGCGCAGATGCCGGCGGGCTTTTTCCGCATCGTGCCGTTCGTGATAGATACGGCCCAGATGCAGATGCGCGCCGGGATACGTCGGATCCAGTTGAAGCACTTTGAGAAATGCGTTGATCGCCTCATCGGGGTGCGCGGTTTCAAGCAGCCAGCGCCCATGGCAATAATGGCTGGAGGGATGTTCCGGCGACAACTCGATCGCCCGGCGAAATTTCTCGCCCGCCTCTTCCAGCCGATCCATTTCCATCAGCAGTTCACCCAGATCGAGCAGCGTCTCGGTATCACCCGGATTTTGTCGAAGTTCAAACAGATAATGCTGTCGGGCTTTATCCAGCTTCCCTTTGCTGCGATGGGCCTCGGCGATGCGGAGGTGCACTTCCGGGTGTTGATCGTCCAGATCGAGCGATTTCTGCCAGCAGTAAAGGGCTTTGTCGAACAGGCCGCGATCGAAGAGGCTGAGCCCGATGTTGTAATAGCACTCCGGGCATTCCTCTTTGTATTGCCGGGCGGTGTAGAACATTTCCTCGGCCTTTTCGTGATCGCCGAGTTGCCGATAAATGTCGATGCGGGTGCAATAGGAGGGCTCATAGCTGGAGTCGATCGCCTCGATCTGCTCGAACGTTTTCAAGGCATCCTGGTGATGCCCGACGCGGGCCAGATCGGCCCCGAGATGGCTGAGGGCATCCACATCTTCCGGGTCGATTTCCAGGGCCTGCCGATACGCCTTGACCGCTTCATCGAAGCGCTGCATTTCATCGAGTGTCAAACCGATGTTGAAGAACCAACCGGCGTTGTACGGATTGAGCGACACCGCCTCCTGAAGCTCATCCAAAGCTTCGGACCACTTCCGCTGATCGAAGAGCTCCTTGGCCCGTTCGACGCGCTGCTCGGCATCGTACCAGTCGTTCATGGGGCGAACACCTTGAAAGAAAACCAACTTCGCGCGGCGGTTCAGTCTGGATTGTGGCGTAGGCTTCCAGCCTGCAATCCAAGTGCTGGCTGGAAGCCTACACCACAATCCAGCGGGCGATACTCTACCTATACGCCGCCGCCGTTCGCAAGTGCGTAATCTTCAGTTGAAGGCTCAAATCGTGAAAAAGTAAGCGGCCCGGAACACTCTGCGCCGGAATTGTTGCCTGTGAGGGGCTTAAGACACTTTGAAGCGAGTTCAAAATACGTTAACTTTGCCGCTCCCCGGCATTGGGTCGCGGGACGGGGTTATTTCCCTCAGCAAAGGCGTGGCGGTCCCGCAGAGCCGAGGCAAACCGAGATACAGGCCGAAATGAAGGTCGAAAAGGCGCGATAGTGGCCGGTTTTCGCTGGATGCGGACTCCCCTGCTTGCCGCAGCGATCGCCGCTGCGGCAACGGTGTCCGTGCGCACCCCTCTATCGCCCGCGCAAGAAGCCCCACCGGCTGCCGTGCCGTTGCCACCCTCACCGGTGGAAACTCCGGAACAAGCCATCCAGCGCGACCTCACCCAACAGTCGGCGATTCTATCCAATCCCAATTCCAGGCCCGAGCAGCGCGAACAGGCCGCCGAGCGATTGGTATTGCGACAGCGCGCGGATGCCCGTGAAATTTTATTCAGAATACTTCGCGATCCCGACCGTCCCGCGCAGATTGCGGTGGCCAAAGCCCTGTCCGGCGATGCCCGGCCCGATCCGCGATTCATCGCGCCGCTGCTCTCGCTCATGGGGCGCGATCGCGTCGCCACCGAAGCCGCCGTCAACGCCCTGACCAATTATGGCGACAATCCGGACGTGCTCAACGACCTGATTATTTTCGCCGGCAGCGCAACCCAGGTCCCCAACTCGCGCGAAGCCGCCATCCGGGGCATCGGAACTTTCGTCAGGAAAAACGCGGCGGGATTTCTCATCGGTCTGACCAACGGCACTGAGGAAGACCCGCAGATCCGAAAAGCCGCCACCAACGCACTGTCCGATATGACCGGCCTCCAGCAGATCGGCAGCGATATACAGCAGTGGAACGCCTGGTGGGCCGCCGCCGTCAACCAACCCGAGCGCGATTGGGAGGCCGCCCAATTCCGCAATCGAGCCGGGCATTACGCGCAAGTCAAACGCGAAAGCCAACGGCTTACGGACCACATCAAAACACTGCTCGACCGCGACTATCAGCGCGTGCCGGAAATCCAACGAACCGATGTGACGCTTACCTGGCTTAAAGACACCGTCCCGGCGATCCGCGTGGTGGGTGCCGACAAAGTGCTCGATGAAAAGCTTCTCGGAAATCGAATCCCGCCGATCATCATTGAGCAACTGCGCGGCATGATCGGCGATAGCGCCGTCGAAGTCCGGCAAGTGGTGATCAACGCCTTGCGCGAAATCAATGACGCGGCTTCGGTCGATCCACTGCTCGCGCAGCTCGCGGTCGAAACCGATCCCGATGTAAAAATCGTCATCGCCTCGACTCTCGCACGGCTGCAACAGATCAAATCGGTGGATGCGATTTTGCTGCTGCTGAACGGCCCCGCCACGCGCGTCGCTGAAGCCGCCGCCGAAGCGTTGAGCGACCTCGGTGAACCGATCCGCAAAGACCCGGCGATCACCGCGAAGGTGTCGATCAGTCTGCGGGCCAAACTCGAAATGATCGGCGATAAACCCGGCACGGAGAACCTTCGAGGATACATCCTCGAAGCTTTGGCGCAGCTGCATGATGCGTCGATGCTTCGCATCTTTAGCCGGGCTCTGGATGTGAACGATGCGCGTAACTCGGTAAAGATCAGAATCGCCGCCTGCCGCGGGTTGGGCAACATGGTCGAGATCAACGACAAGGAGCAGGCTGCGACGGATCTGGTGGGCACACTTCGGCGCGATCCCGACGCCGCCGTGCGATTGGAGGCGGCGAAGGCTCTGGGGAATGTCGGCACATTCAATCAGGCCGAGGCGCTGTACGATCAAACCACCGCGCGCGAGAATGACCGAACCGTCCGCGATGCCGCGTGGAAGGTTCTGACGTCTCTGTTCACCCGCCCGGAAACCACCGCGAATGTTTTGCTGAGCAACTGGGCAGAAAAATTCAAGGATTCGGCCGCGCTGAAACTCGATCCGAAAAAGCGCGTTGAAGTCTTGCAGAAGCGGATCATTGTTTTGCAGGCCGCGCGCGACAAACTGATTGTGGACGCCCGCGTGAATCCGCAGGCGGCGCAGACGCTGGCGGGAGTTCATCAAAACATCGGCGAGACGCTCATGTCCCTGGAACAATGGGACAAGTCCGCCGCCAGCTTCCGCGCGGCGATGGCTTACTGGCTCGCCAACCGAGGCGCGCCCGCCACGCTGGCCCAGTTGAGCGAACAGCTCATGCGGTCGTTGCTTCGTTCGGGCAGTTACCCTGAAGCCGTGCAGTTCGCGGGCGATCGAATCTTGGCCGATCCGCAGGAACAGGGAGACATGGGCTACCTGATCCGCACGGAAGTGGAACGCCTGATGAATTCCGCAAAATCCGGCGACTTGAAAAACGCGGGGACGCTGATCGACGAGGCCGAGAAAATGCAGCCGCCGTTGAAAGACCCGTATGCCGAGACGCTCCGAAAAAATCGCGACGTCATCCGCCAAAGAATTTCCGCCCAAGGCTGAACCCGACTTTTGTGGTGCGGGCTTCCAGCCTGCTTCCGACTCGCCGAATTGCTGGCTGGAAGCCCGCACCACAATTCAAATTAACCTGGTACGGATCATTCCCCCGTCGGTTACCCTACCCGAATGCCCGAGATTGAAACCGATCGCCTGCTGCTCATCATCACCGGCGTACAGTTGAAAGCCGAGCTGGGCGACCGCCCGCTGGCGTACCGGATCGAGGCCGAAATTCGCCGCCTTCTCGATGAACTGCTTGAAAAACCCGCGCCGGGTGAATTGCCGGCGCTCGTGCCGGTCGTGTTGAGCGATGTGTATTTTTTGAACAACGACGCAATTCAAAATCGCCCGTTCATCGCCATCGGCGGTCCCGGCATGAACATGGTCTCCGCCAGTCTCGTCGAGGAATTGCCCACCGCGCTCACCATCGAAAACGTGCTCGTCGTGCAGATGGATCTCGATCTTAAAGACCTGCGCTGTTCGGTCTGGGGAATGGATCATCTGTCCACCGTCCGCGCGGTCGAGACGTTCATCGTGAAAGGTTACCTCGAAACATTCGTAAAAGGCGTGGTGGAAAAACAAAAGGCGGAACCCGCAGGCGAGTGATTTTGAAGTAGTGGTTCGGTACTGAAAAGAGGTGGCAAGGGCGGCTCGCCCGTGCATCAATTTGGCCGGAAAGCACGGGCGAGACGCCCATGCCACCAGTCATTAAAAAGACCCTCTTTGCGTCTTTGCGCCCGTATTCAATTCCATGCCCACAATACACGTTTAGAGTTCTCGAAGTCCCTCTGTCGCCACCCGTTCCGGAGCCTGCCGTCACCCCCCGATAATCTCAACCCCCACCACGCGATCCTCATCAAACTGAACGGCCATTGCGGAATGTCGCCGCACGTCAAAAGGGTAGTACCAGGTGTCAGCCATCCAGTAGGTGGGTGAAGCAGGCTGGGCGTCGATCGTTCCCGCGGCGGGAGGGGGACCGAGCAGACGGGCCACATCTTTTTTCGTATGCCCAACGATCGTTCTGCGCAACTGACTTGGATCGGCATGAAGGACGGGGTCACGTTTCGATGGAACCAGCAGGCCGACCCATTCTCTTGCCAGCCCGGCTGTGAAAGCCAGCCCACCGATCCATGAATTGACTGCGAATAACGGCATCGTGGTGAATCTCCACGAGAGATACGATGACAACCCTCTAAACGTTCCGATTCTTTTGCCCGGCCAGCACAAATCGATGCCCGAAATGCCGGTGATACCTGGTGAACTGAATCCCGGCCCGATCGCGCAGAGCCATCACTTCAGCCTGATTAAAGGACTGCCCGACGCTTACCCGGGCATCATGCCGCACCATCGGATTGGAGCCGCATGTGAACAGGGTGGCCCACGCATACGCACGGCGATTGCGGATCAGGTCGGCGACGATCAACCCCCGGCTTGCCAGTCGCGCCATGGTGGCCAACACGCGTATAATGGAATCATCGTCCAGATGATGCAGGAACATCGAGGTGAGTACATAGTCGAAGCTGTCGGAGGCAAAGGGAAGATCGAACACATCCGCCTGAACGATGCTGAGGCGGGCGTCGGGCGGGCCTTCCGCCGCCGTGTGGGCGGTGACGGCGTGGCGATCCACCCCGACGATCCGCACGTCCCAGCCGCGCCGATCCGCCCAGCGCAAAATCGCGCGGGGAACATCCGCCGAGCCCGTCGCCAGATCGAGCAGGCGAATCTTCGTGCCCCTGGGCCAGGTTCGACTGAATATTTCCAGATGATGCAATGTCGCCCGCGTGTAACCGAGCAGCGTGTTGACACGGCGAATGAAGCGGAGGGATTTTTGCAACAGCCGTGGATCGACGGCGTCTTCATCCATCCATTCCGGTTCTCGCCGACGGGTTGAAAGATCGGGGAAAAACAAGAAACGTCCTCTCGAAATATCAGGAAATTGAAGGCATTTCCGAATTTGTATTCTTACTCTCATCGTGGCACGGGCTTCCAGCCCGTGTTTACGGCTACAAATTTAAATCAATGCTGTAAAACAAGGCATTTGAAGTATGTGGCCGTTAACACGGGCTGGAAGCCCGTGCCACAATGAAGGGTTAAAACGCATCGTTCAAAACTGCTGCGCCTGATCCGGCGGCACCACCACTTTTTCGAGCAGGATATAGTTGTGTCCCTTGTACTCCGTCACCACCCCCGTGACGCGAAATCGCAGATCGCGGCTGGCCCCGTTCACCGCGTTTTCCATCGCGGCCAAATTCAGATTCGGCAGAATGATCAGCGGCGGATCCTGCATCGCCTTGCCATCCGCTTCCAACGCCAATTCCCACTGCTGCCCATCCGCGGTTTTAGTCAGCCGACCGGTGCGATCGACCACGTAAGTTCCTTCCCGCATCAATCGGGCGGCGGGCGCATTCGGCGCCACCGCCTTGCCCGTCCCCGCATCCATCTTCGGGGAATCCGGCAGCGGTTGCAGCACGCGACCGGTGTTCACCGGCGGCTTCAACATCGAATTCAACAACTGATCCGGCGAAGGCGCATCCACCCCGGGCTTCGTGGGTTTGGTCGATGGTTCCGCCGGTTTGGTATTCTGAGCCGTGGCGATCGAACCGGTCAGCAAAACGATGAGGATGGTCAGTGTTCGCATGGATGCTCCTGTGGCGATTCAGGATAGGCAATCCGATGCAAATGAAAAGCCGGGGAATTTTTGTCGATGCGAGCTTCCCCTTGGGAGAGAAGTAGATCGAGTTATTCAGCCGGGCTGCTTGCGGCCCGTGTCTGACGGCGCTTTTTTGCCATGGTGCCGCTGGACACAGCTCGTACCGCTGGACACGGGTCGCAAACGACCCGGCTAAATAATGTGGCGGAAAGTTTGATCGATCACCGCTGCGCCATCACCACCGACGGTTCGCCATTCTTCACCGGTTTCTCCAGCCATTTTCGAGGGATAATCAGAATCGTTCCCTTCGGCACGACCGGCCCCATCGTCGCTCCGAAAGGCTTGACCACTTTGATCTCGACAAAGGGCTGTGCCTGCGCGGGAACCACCCACGATCCATCGTCCGTCAGAACCGCCGCCTTCAGCAAGTCGCTCTTGCGAAAATAACGCGGGACATTCCGGTTGGCCTCATTGCGCGCATCGTTGGCATTCAGGCTGGCATAGCCGGAGTACGAATTGTCGGCCACATCC
>JANXVV010000105.1 GCA_025351525.1 Humisphaera sp.
AATTGTATCCGCCATCGCGAAGTTTTTGGTCTTCCGGGCGTCATTGCGCAGGGCGATCAACAACTTCATCAGCCCATCAGTCAGGCCGCCATCTTCCTTCGCAGGTTCATGGCGTTGGCGGAACAGGCCAAGCACCTGCCCTAAGTTTCGGGCCGTGTGTACGGCCGCCGCGATTCCAGCGGTCGTCTCCTCATGCTTGCTTCGCTCGACCCCGCTCGATTCGATGAAACTGTTCGTCGCCCCCGCCAATTCATGCAGCACGGCGATCGCGCCGGCGGTGTTGAAGTCATCATCCATCATCTCAAGGAACTTCATCTTGAACGACAGAACCAGCCGCACAAACTCCGTCATCACCGCGACATCCAGCAGCTCGCGCGAGGCGCCCTCCATGTCCACGCCTTTATCCGGCATCGGCTGCCCGGTGAGACGCTCGATCCGATCGAACAGGCGATGGAAAGTGGACAGCCCTTTCTTGCACGAGGCAAGCACCGCATCGCTGAAATCGATCTGCGAGCGATAGTGCGTGCTGAGCAGCAGGTATCGCACGACATCGGGAGAATTTTCAAGGATCAGGTCCCGCGCGTCGATCACGTTGCCGAGGCTTTTGCTCTGCTTGACCATCTCATAATCGCCGCCGGCCACTTTTGTTTTGATGCGGGTCAGTCCGTTGTGCATCCAATAGTTGACGAACGTTTTGCCGGTGCAGCATTCGCTTTGGGCCAGTTCATTTTCGTGATGAGGGAACATCAGGTCCATGCCCCCGCCGTGGATGTCGAAGGTCTCCCCGAGATATTTCATGCTCATGGCCGAGCACTCGATATGCCATCCCGGCCGGCCGGGGCCCCAGGGGGAATCCCACATCGGTTCACCGGGCTTGGCGGCTTTCCACAGCGCGAAATCCGCCGGGTTCCGCTTGCCGGCCCCTTCCAGCGTGCGGGTGCCCGCCTCTGATTCTTCAAGCCGGCGATTGGAAAGTTTGCCGTAGTCCTGATCCTTCGTCACGTCGAACCAGACATTGCCGTTCGAGGCGTAGGCGAAGGACTTGTCGATCAGCGCCTGACACACCGCGACGATCTCGGTCATGTGTTCCGAAGCCTTCGGCGTCTTGTCGATCGTGTCGATCCCGAGCAATCCGAGACACTCGAAATAATCCTTCGTGTACTTCTCCGCCAACAGCGGCATGCTGGTTTTTTCCTCCTCGGCGGCGTGAATCAACTTGTCATCCACATCGGTGATGTTGACCACCCAGGTCACCTCAAACCCCTTGTAAAGCAGATACCGTTTCACGGCGTCAAAGATCACCGGCCCGACCATGTGCCCCATGTGCGGTGGCTTGTACACCGTCGGCCCGCAGAGGTAGATCCCCACCTTTCCGGGCGTGACCGGTTGAAACGATACTTTCGTCCGACTCAGACTGTTGTAGATGCGCAGGGACATGAAATCCTTAACGTTCTCGACTTGGAAAGAAACGCGGCCCTCCGGGCCACCGCTAAACGAATCGGGGCGGCGGTGCGACCGTCATGTTTTTTTCAGCATCACCACCGCGTGGGCCGCAATGGCCTCGCCGCGACCGATCGCATCGCAGCCTTCGTTCGTGCCGGCCTTCACGTTCACCGCCATCCGCTCATCGCCCAGCATCTCCCGCAACGACGCGAGCATGGCCGGTTTGAAGGGCTTGATCTTAGGCTTTTCCACCAGCAACGTCACGTCAAGATTCACCAGCTCATATCCGGCTTCTCGCACGCGCCCGTAAACCGTCTCGACAAACACCCGGCTGGCGGCCCCTTTCCACCTCGATTCAGTATCCGGAAAATGCTCGCCAATATCGCCCCAGCCCATCGCGCCGAGTAAAGCATCGACCAGGGCATGGAGAACCACGTCGCCGTCGCTGTGGGCGATGGGACTGATCTGATCGGAGACGAGGACGCCGCCCAGCAGCAAATTACCGCCGGGCTGGAGGCGGTGCAGGTCGTAACCGTGACCGATGCGGAAGGGGAGGGGAATGTTGTTCATCGCTTTATGATTTGCGGCTTTTAATTCGTAATACGTAATTCGTCATTAAAGATTGATTCGTGAATTCGAATTTCGTCATTCGTCATTCATCCGTCTCATCCACTTCTCCAAACCCATAGTCTTTGATCTTCCTATACAGCGTCCGCTCCCCGATCCCCAAAATTTTCGCGGCTTGCTCGCGATTGCCGTGGACGCGCTTGAGCGTATTGCGGATCGCCTCCTTCTCAAGCTCTTCCAAACTGGTTTCACCGAGTTGAGACAGGATGCCGGGAGCTTCCGGTTTCAACGGGCGAATATCGGCGGGCAGCGTATCGACATCCAGCACGCCATCCATCGACAGAACCACCATGTTCTCAATCGCCGTTTTCAGTTGACGCACGTTGCCCGGCCAACTGAAGTTCATCAACACCTGCCTCGCCTCGGGGGTCATGCGGTCGACGGTCTTGTGGTGCTTCTCGGCGGCTTGGTTCATGAAAAAATGGATCAGCACTGGGATATCTTCACGCCGTTCGCGCAGGGGCGGCAACTCGATCGTGACGCCCTTGATGCGGAAGTAGAGATCCTCGCGGAAATGCCGGTCGGCAACCATCTCGGCGAGCTTGCGGTTGGTGGCACTAATCAGCCGCACGTCCACCTGGATCGGTTCGTTGGCCCCGAGGCGCACCACCTCCCCGTTCTCCAAAACACGCAGCAGCTTGGCCTGCATCGGTGCGGGCATGTCGCCGATTTCATCCATGAAAAGCGTGCCGGAATCCGCATGTTCAAAACGGCCTTCGCGGTCGCTCTGGGCGCCGGTGAACGCGCCTTTCACATGGCCGAACAATTCATCCTCCAGGATATTCTCGCTGAGCCCCGCGCAGTTCAACGCCACCAGGCGATTTTTTCGGCGACGGCTGTGGTTGTGGATCGCGCGGGCGATCAATTCCTTGCCCGTCCCACTCTCGCCCAAAACCAACACGGGGATATCACTGACCGCCACCTGCCTGGCCGTCTGCAACACCTTCCGCATCGACTCGCTCGTGCCGATGATCCCCTCGAAACCGGCCTGAGTGTCGATCTGTTCCTGAAGCACTTGATTCTGACGTTGTAGCAAAGAAGTTTCGACGGCTCGGTTGACCTGGGCCCGAAAGTCCTCCAGATCGAGCGGCTTTTCGATGAAGTCGAACGCGCCGAACCCCATCGCCTCTTTATAGGTTTTCACCGCGCCGTGAGCCGTCACCAGAATCACCGGCGGCGGGGGGGACTGCCGCCGGGCCAGTTTCAGCACCTCCAATCCATCGCGCCGGCCATCCATCATCAGATCCGTCACGACGACGTCGAACTTCTTTTTCGCCAATCGAGCGGTGGCCTCTTCCAGGTTGTAAGTGACCTCGCAGCGATGACCGATCCGCTGCAACGCCTCACACATCACCTGCGCGTGGTCCTGCTCATCGTCGACGATCAGGATGGTCGCTTTTTTGGTCTCGATTTCGGGCATAGCGGGGATAAAATAAGACAGACAACGGTGGAGGGCAACCGTTCATTTTCTTAAACATAGTTGTGGCACGGGCTTCCAGCCCGTGTTAACGGTCTGACTTTTCAGAGAAACCACAAATGAGAAATTTATTTTTTGTCGGAGCCCTCTAACACGGGCTGGAAGCCCGTGCCACGATGAAGTTTTGAAAACGCGCGGCTACATCGGCAAATGCACCTGGAAATTCGACCCTTTCCCCACTTCACTGCTCACCGTGATTCGCCCGCCATGCTCCTGAACGATGCGAAGCGCCATTGCCAGCCCAAGCCCCGTGCCCCCTTTTTTGGTCGAGTAATACGCGTCGAAAATGCTGTTCATCGCCTCGGCTGGAATACCCCCGCCGGTGTCGATCACATCAATGACCGCTTCGCCCTCCTGATACCGCGCCGAAAGAATCAGCTCACCTCCCTGCTGACCCGATTTCCCGGTCATCGCCTGCACCGCGTTCAGCATCAGATTCAATACCGCCTGCTTGATCAGCTTCGGGTCGCCGTTGACGATTACGGGTTGCGCCGAGGGTTTCCAGCGCGCCTGAACCCGATTCACCTGCGCCTGCGGCGTGAAAAAATCGACCAGCTCCTCCAGCACCAGATTCAGATCAACCGGTTGACGATCCAATTCCAGTTTACCGGCGTATCGCAGAAAATCGTCGAGGATGTCCCGCAATCGCGACGTCTCGCGCTGCACGAGATTCAATCGGTTGTTGATCCGCCCGTACATCGCATCGCCCTGCGGCAAATCCTCCTGAAGCAGTTGCAGATTGAGCTGCACCGTCGACAGCGGATTCTTGATCTCATGCGCCAACCCCCCGGTCAGTGTCCCCAACTCCGCCAAGCGCTCGGCTTGCCTGGCACGCCGCTCCGAACTCAACATTCGCCGATAAAACGAAACCGCCGCCAGGCTCGCGCCGGCGAGCCCACCGACCAATCCCATCGCCAATCCCCAGCCGAAAGAGCTCATCGGGGAAGTGTAACAAAGGAGTGAAAAGTTGTAAGTCTACTTCGTCAGCTTCGGTGACCGTGTAACCTCACACGATGATGACGACCTGGCTGACAACTCAATTCCCCACCGCCATTTTCACCTCGCTGACGATCCGCCGCACAGTCTTGGCGGACAGGCCTTTGTCGCCGGTGTATTCCTCGTATTCGACCTGCTCGCCATCCTTAAGCGCGCGAAAGCCCTCTCCACCGATCGAACTGAAATGAACGAAAACATCGCGACCCTGGGCGTCGACGATAAACCCGAATCCCTTTTTAGAATCGAACCACTTGACGGTCCCGATCTGTGACATAACCCTTCTTCCTCAGGTCGCCGCTTGAAGATGTGACGGCGAGACTGAAACAAATTGTGAACAGGCGGTGCCGAATCCGCCATGACGTGCGGCAGCTCACACAAACAATTGTATGTCAGAACAAATCGATTGTTGAAAGAGGATTAAGTTCATTGCAGATTCACTTGCGCTTATGGCAAAATGCACTCGGTAAACGGCACCCTTCAAAGGGGATTATTGTGTCTATGAAATATCGAACATTGGGAAAGACCGGCCTGAAGACATCGGTAATCGGGCTTGGCACCTGGCAATTCGGGGGCGAATGGGGCAAGACGTTTACCCAACCGGAAGTCAATGGCATTTTGACGCAAACGCGTGAGCTCGGCATCAATCTGATCGACACCGCCGAATGCTATGGCGATCATCTTTCGGAGTCATTGATCGGCCATGCCTTGGCCGACGGCACGGCGGGGCGGCGCGGAGACTGGATCATCGCAACCAAGTTCGGTCATACCTTTCACGGGCATATGAACCGAACCGACGACCGAACCGCCGCCGATGTGGTGCGGCAGCTGGAAGCTTCGCTTCGCGCGCTGCGGACGGATTACATCGATCTCTATCAATACCATTCGGTGCGGGACAGTGAGTTTGACGATCCGGAGGTGCGAGAGGCACTCGATCGAGCCGTGCGGGAGGGAAAGATTCGTCACATCGGCAACTCGGTCAGCAGCAACAGTTCGGCAAAGGATGAGATGCATCAGGTGAAGGGTTCGGCTGCCGCACATGTTGAGGCGATCCAAGTGGTTTACAACCGGTTGGATCGAATTCCCGAATTGAACCTGCTGCCGATGTGTCAGGCGCAGAACCTGGGAGTGTTGGCGCGCGTGCCGTTGGCGAGCGGTCTTTTGTCGGGAAAGTATAAAGCCGGTTCGACCACTCCCGAGACGTTTTCAAAGGGGGATGTTCGATCCAGTCAGGATGCGGGCAAATTGGCGGTGCGACTTCGTGAGGCGGAACGGATTCAAAAAACAGAGTTGCCATCCGGCGTGAAAATGTCGCAATGGGCATTGGCTTGGTGTCTGTTGCACCCGGCGGTCACCTGCGTGATTCCAGGCAGTAAAAATATTCAACAGTTGATCAGTAACGCGGGTGCGGCGGATTTGGAAATAGATCAGGCGAATCGTTCGCCTGCATAGAACAGGATGTTGGAATTTACGGTATGTTCAACGGACCGTCTGTGAAGATCAATGGCGTGGTTCGGGCCGAGGGAACCGATGCCCCGGAGTTAGCCGACAGGTTGTCGGGGCACATGCTCCCCCTCGACGGACTGCGGGGGATAGCCATTTTGATGGTGATGCTCTTCCATTTCGCCGGCGAGTTCCAACGGATGACCGGCACGCAGCCCGGCTGGCTCCGTGCCCTGCGGGCAGGGTGGGTTGGAGTCGACCTGTTTTTCGTCCTCTCCGGATTTCTGATCACGGGGATTCTGCTCAATGCTAAAACCTCTTCAGGCTACTTCCGCAACTTCTACGCGCGGCGAATCCTCCGCATCTTCCCGCTCTACTTCGGTTTCCTGCTGATCCTTTTCGGGCCGATCTACTGGTGGATCCCCGATCGCATTTACAAACTTCACGATGCCTATGCCAATCAGGGTTGGTGGTGGTTGTACGGCAGCAACATCCTCGCTTCCAGGCTGGGGGAGTGGACCTGTCCGGCGGTTGACCATTTCTGGTCTCTGGCCGTCGAGGAACATTTCTATCTGGTCTGGCCGTTGGTGGTCTACTTTGTCGGGAAGCGCGATTTTATCTTCACCTGCGGCTTCTGCATCGCCTTCGCCGCGCTGTTCAGAGTGTATGAGATCATTCAGCATCAACCTCTGGCCGGCTATACCCATTGGTATCTACACAACTTTAAACGGCCCGCCGTCCGATAATGACCTGAGTGTATTCCCACTCTTGTCGGCACTGACGTTCGGTTGTCTAAACGCTACCATCAGTTGGTTGTGAGTCACCTATCCGCCGCTCATCGC
>JANXVV010000132.1 GCA_025351525.1 Humisphaera sp.
TTCGTCGTCTCCCACATGCAAAGACTGTTGAAGATGTCAGTAAGTCGGCTCATGGCTAAGCCAAGAAATGCCTGGACCGCCTCCGCTAATCCTGCATCGTTTTCATTGGCTATTTGACGGCCCGCTTCTCGGACGTACCGACCGAGAGTTGTCAGAGATAAAAGCTGGCGCGGCGTGAACAAATCGCCCCAATGCAGCATCCCGTACAGTTGCACCCGAAAGCCGAGCGTGCCTTGTGGCGGAAGTGGTTCATCAGGTACCAGCGAAAGTGGTTCCCTCCACAGTGTCTTACGCGCTTCAAGCTCAGTTGCAGCGGCGCTCACAGCGTCGAGATCAGCGATAGTAGGCAGGCGATAGAATCGCCCTTGCTCAGAAGGGCGCGTGGTCACAACAGCGATAAGCCGCGCATCGTTCGCACCACCTTTGCGTGCGCGCAACTGCGTCCGCACAGATGCAACGGGTGTTGTATAGCCGCAGCACGGACATGTTGGTGAGCCACGGCGAATTGTCCCAGTGGCAACGTCCTTTGCCTTAACTTCATAATCGATCTCAAAGTCAACTCGTTTGTGCTCAAGGTCTGGCACGAGCCGAAGCGCAATTGATCGGTTCTTCTGTTTGGCTAACCACAGAGATCGCATCAGTGGCACCTCGGCTCCGCAGCTTGGCCCCTCACATCTGATGGTTCGCGCCCACAGATAGGCGACTGGCGTTGATCCGTCTTTGTCCCGAGGGTAATATTTTCCGACCTCGCTCTCCGTCTGTTCTTTTACCCATTTGCCCCATTTTCGAGCTTCGTCGGCTAAGCGCTGGCCATATCTCGGGATGTACTCCAACACGACTTTGTTCAGGAGCACCGCAACAGGGTTGATGTCAGAAGCGAACGCATCAGCGCCGACGCGAAGAGCTTCAAGGGGAATCGCACCACCTCCCGCGAACGGATCAACCACCAACGGGCGCGTGCCTTTCGCCCCGCCAAGAGCTTCATGGGCGGCTTTTGTGAGCGCGCGGGCGGCATCGAGAAACCACTGGTTGGTCGAAGCCGTCCAGGCGGCAAAATCAGCGATGAAATCGAGCAGATAGGCTCGGAGCGTCGTCTGACCCGTGACCGACGCCGTATTAACGTCGATGCCATTCGCCAACTTCATGTACCGTTGCCATGAGTCATTGTCACAGATTTCCGAGAGCTTCGTGTCCGACTGCGTGGCCTTTGCGAACGCGAGCATCTGCGTCAGTGCCGCCTCGCGGAACACCTGCGGGCAGTTCGGATCGGCGGGGTCGGGCCACAATGAAGCGCAGATCACTGCCCGACACGCCGCCAGTGGACGCCTTGCCCACCAGATGTGGAGCGTTGAGATATGCCCATGACGGATCGACTTCTCTCGCCGTGCGTGCGCGGAGATTCGCTTGATGGGGAGATCGACTTCGATGAGGCGTTTGGGGTAGGTCATGTAGGGCCGATAACCGAAAATGGAAAAGAACGGAAAACCTAAACTCATTATTAAAAATGAGTTACGATCAACTCGATGATGCTTTTCCATCGCCCTTAGATAAGAACTCGCCGTCGATCTCGAAGTCGAAGTCAGGCAGAGCGTACCTCCGAACGTTGCGCCCTGCCTCTGGATTAGCGACGACGAGTAAGTCCTGTTCGACCCATGCCTTGAGTTGCTTGGAAGCCCCGAGTGTGTCGTTCGTCTGGAGCAACTGTCTCAGTTCGGCGTTGCCTATGTCACCGTGCTTTTTGAGGTAATCGACAACTTGCTCCCAAACGGTCGGCCTGTTTTGATTGCGGAGAATTGTGACAACGGCTTCACGTTCGATGCGGGGGCGGGTGAAGTACATGGGTGGATAAAGACCCGACTCGCGCATCGTCCCGATCATCATGCGGACACCCTCGCCCGCATCCAGATTTGGTGGGTTGGGGAACTCACGGAGGTGTTGGACGATGAGCGGGTTGCGACTGAACGTCCCAATGCGCCCGATATTGGAAACGGTGACAGGGCCGCAGAGCAAACCCGGCGATTCCACCTCGATTCGATCCGAGAAGATGCGGATTGCAATATCGGAGTTGAGTCGGTAGTCGCGGTGGATGACCGCGTTCGTGATGGCTTCCACAATCACGCGCACGGGATACCGTTGGACGATTTCAAAGCCAAGCGGCCCGAACTGAACTTTCCCAGCGAGTTCTGCAATGACGCTTTGCCGCGCTTCGATGATTTGGCGCACCAAGGGGCCAACAATGTTGATCGGAGCGCGTGCGAGATTCGTATTGGGGTCTGTCGAAACCTCCGCTCCCTTGTAATGGAAGATGCGGACGGCAGTCTTGCCTGCGAGAACACCTGTTGGCTCCTCGGCGAACAACAGGACGGCAGCACGCGTTGGTCGTAAGACGCCAGACGCGTCTCTCTTGGCCAAGCCAATGTGAAACATCGCTTCGTTGATCGGACGAGTGAGCTTTCGCTTTTCGGCGTACGCGCGCCAGTAGTCCGTATTCAGCAAGTCGAAGTCAACTTGCTCTAGTTGCGACTCTGCCGAAACCACACCACGGGCGTGACACAGATCATTGATCTCATTGGCGGTGAGATGCTTGTTGCCTTTTGTGAGGCGCGTGAACGTGCCGTCATCCACGATGCTGTGAACCCGTCTGCTTTTGGCGACCTTGAGCAGAACAATGGAGCCATGGGAACCGTCTCGCAGCGTGCATCCAATCTCCTGATGCGTCCAAACCAATTGGTCGGGTTCCGTGATGCGCGAACGGAGATTTCGCTGAATCTCGTCCCAGTTGTTCGGATGGACCTGAATGCCATAGACACGGTCACGCCCGCTCGCCTTATCAGGGTCTTCGACGCCGATGGCGATGATACCGCCTTCGGTATTGGCAAAGGCCACGACCGTTTCGAGCAGCTTGTCAATCTTTCCCGTCCGCTTGCAGTCGAACGTGAGCCACTCTGGCCGTCGAAGAATCTGGTCAACCAGCGCGTCATCCTTCGGCGGAAGATTCGTCGCATCTGCACTCATTGAGCCGCCTCCACGATTGCCAACGCACCGACGTGATAATGCTCGACGCGGACGATTGGTTCCCATCCGAGTCGGGACGGGTTTTGGACGATGTGCATCTGCGGCTTCGATGCGCAATTGAAGACGACGTACAACCAGAAATCATCCTTGAGCCGTTCGGCGGTCTTGTACTCGTTACCCGTCAGAGCGACCTCTCCGACGCCCGCACGCCCTTTTACCTCAATGAACCGCACTTCGACTGCGGTCTTGAGGTCTTCGGGGTGCAGCCTGCGGGAGATCAGGTCAAAGCCGCGATTGTCCTTCTCGACGCTTTCAACCACCCAGCCGCGCGCGTTCTCATGGGCGATGACGGCATCGACGGCAATCCGCTCGATCTCCTCGTCGCGGACCATCGGGGCGATGCCAGGAGCCGTACGCTCGGGATGCGGCAGCACCCACGAGGAGCCGATGTACTGAACTTCGCCGATGGAGCACTGCTCTTCTTGATCGAGTTCGGCCAGCCGCCGCTCCAGGCGACCATTGAGTTCATCAATGCGGTCTTCGGCCTGCTTGATCGACGCCAGCAGCCAATTGGGAACGTCGGTGTATTGCGACTGGTCATCGTGCAGCTTGCCGAGCGTCATGTTTTGGCGGTGGATCAACTCGTTCAGGCTGATCTGAAGATGGTTGCGGATCGTCTTGGTCTGCTTCGCCGCCTGCTGCGCGGTTTCGGTAAGGAAAGGAGTGAGGGCCTCTTCGACCAACTTTTGCTCCCGAACGGCGCGGTCAACGAGCGTGACCGAAGGCGCGGCTGCGGTTTTCGGAGCGACAGAAAGATCGAGGAAAATGGTCGGCTGGCGAGCAGTCACGACGCCATCCGTCATCGTATGGACGACAAAGAGGCGGCGATGAAGCTCATTGCCGCGTCCGTTCTTGATGGCGGCGGCGAAAACGTCCAGATGATACGGGACGGACGTGTGAAGGTCGTAGAACATCGAGCCGCGTTCAAGGTCTGTACGGACGGCTTCCTCGGCGGC
>JANXVV010000152.1 GCA_025351525.1 Humisphaera sp.
AGATCCTCCTGAACCCACCATCGCGGCATGGCGACAAACTCCGGATTCTGATGCTCAACCAGCGTTGTCTCTTCCGTTTGCCCTTGACGCACCCAGTTCCCTTCCTTGATGACGACACTCGCCGCGCGATGGTCGTAGACCTGCACCATCTTCGCCTCGTAAAGCGGAAGGTAGACCGTTTTGGATTTCGTCCAACGGTTGCCTTGCAATGTCGCGCCCGTTTTTTTCAACTCCGCCGGGGCAATGAAATGCTCGGCATCGTTCGTCTGATGGAACATGGTGAAAAAGCGGATGCCCCACGCGTTGCCGCCTGCCGTGCGGTTCTCATCGATCAGGACCGGTACGCGGCGGTAGATCGCCTTCGTCAACTCGGCATCGCGGCGGGTGCGAAAGATCGGGCAGGTGCGGGTGTTGGGGTTTAAGAGGGCCAGATCTTTTGCAGACAACTTGATCTGCCGGTGCTTGTCTCCCAACTGCCGCACGTTTCGCGCAAAGAAGATAAAGTCGGCCTCTTTCGTCTTCACGGCGTCCCCGCCGAAAATGAGTGCGGTGAATTTGAACGAGCGGTGAACATCCGCAAAGACTCCCTCTTTATTCTCAAAGTCGGAAAGGGAAATGAGCGACTGCCCATCCATCAGCGCCTTGAAAAAATCCTTCGTCGTATCGTCGGTTGCGATTCCCGAAGGCACCAATAAACCCACGCGGCCCGTTGGCCGGACGATCTTCTTCGCCAGTTCGGCGAAGATCATATAAGTGTTGATGTCGCCGCGACCCGTCAGCGGAAAATGCCCGCTCGTGCGGACGTGGTGCAGCGTTGCCGTCGCGGAATCCGCGGCGGCCTCGTACTGCTTTTGCAGTTCCGGATGCTCGACGGCAAGGCGGGCGATGAGCTTGCGCCGGTCGGCGGCATTTACGGCGCTGGCAATATCGGGACGGGCGAAGGCGAAGAATTCGCGCTCCTGCAACTTCATCCGCTCCCACGGCGGGTTGCCGATGACACAGTCAAACCCGCCCCCACCGGGCCGTGTGAAAACTTTCGGAAACGTCTTCTCCCATTCCACGGCGCGCGGGTGGATGGCGGGATCGGTCACCAGGCTGTTGCCGCAGATGATGTTATCGGTGAGGTTCGCGAGGGTGCGCCCCTTGCGTGCCGATCGAATCCACAGGGCCAGTTGGCTGATCTCGACGGCCTCGGGCGAGAGGTCCATGCCGTAGATATTTTCGTTGAGGATCATCTCCGGAATGGCGGCTTCCCACGTCGAGACGGGTTTGCCCGAATGCCGCGCGAGATTCGCGACGACGGTGCGGTACTCGTCTTCCAACAGTTCATAGGCGGCGATCAGAAACGCCCCGCTGCCGCACGCCGGATCGACGACGGTGATCTGCCGAAGGGCGGCAAGACACGCCTCCCAGTACGCCGCCAGCGGTGCTGAGGCGGGAACGCGCATGGACGGCTCGGGGTCGACTTCGTGTTCCTTCGCCAGCGCGCCGAACCGTTCAGCGATGATGGCGCCGACGGTGTGACGGACGATGAACGCCGTGAAATCGGGAGGGGTGTAATAGATGCCGAAGCGTTTGCGCTCGGCGCTTTTGGGCATGGCGGGGACATCGGCGACGGCGTCGGTGAAGAAGACCCCGGTGAGCCGAAGTTTTTCGATCTCACTGACGGATTTCTCGAACAGGTGCCCGAGCACGTCGACGTTCACGTCCTCGGCGAAATCGTATTCGCCGATTCTTTTGAAAATCGTGGTCCAACTGTCTTCGAGATTGAGTCCGTCGACATCCGGGTCTGCGGCAAACAAGCCACCGTTGTAACCGGTGGAGGGATTGAGATCGGGATGGCCCTTGTCGATGGCGTGAAAGGTGTCCAGAAACGCGAGCCAGCGCGGGTTGGTGGCGCGGGCCAGGGGTGCGGCGGCCTTCCATGTCGATTCGATCAGTTTGGGCTGGAGAAGACCCCGGTCCTCACAGAAGGCCATGAAGATAATTCGATCGAGTAATTTTTGCGCGCCCCGCAGTGCCTGATCCTGCGTCTTGCCGTGCTTCGCGATCAGATGCTGAATCAGAAGAAGGCGCTGCTCACTGTAATAGCTATAGAGTTCATCCCCGACTTCCTTCTGGCGATTCTCCGACCGCTGCATCAGGTCTTCAGCGCGGGAGGTCTTGATGCCGAATCCCGCCAGCAGTCCGTTGCGCTCGAAGAGGGTGAAGAACCGCGTGAACTCGTCCAGCTCACGAAGCTTCTGCAACTCAAAATGCTCGAACGCCGACTGCGTTTTATCGCGGTGGTAGAGCCGAAACGAGACGAAGTTGGAGACGATGCCCCACGGGCAATTCGGGAGATTGTTCAAATAATCCCAGCACTGCTGGACCGGCGAGCGGCCGTTGAACTTGTCGTGGTCGAGATCCGTCGAGGCGCTTTTCAGTTCGATCACGACGCGGATGGTCTTCGGATCCACCGGCGGGAAATTCCCGAGCACGCCATCGGGTGGCCCCATGTCGGGGACGAAATAGCCCTTCTGAAAATGAAATGCATTGGGGCTGACCGTCGAGGAGGTGTAGCGAAGGGCTTGGCCGAACACTTCCAGGCGGAAGGAATCATCCAGGTCGGTCTCCTTCTTGTTCAGATGCCCGTTCGATTCGAGGTCGGCCCAGCGGAGAATGATCTTGTGCGCGGCGGCAATCTCATCCGCCCGATTGGAGATGCGAAACGCCTCGTCCTTCAAAAATCGGGGCAGAATCAGCGTCTTATGACGGCGGAGCGCGGTCTCCCGATATAAGTTTTCAGCATCGTGAATCCCGGAAATGCCTGGCTTGGTTTTTTTCATGGGATCGCTGGGGAACGGCCTGCCGGTGGAATCGGTGCGTGAACACTGGCGTCCAAAAAGAGCCTCATGGATTTTCCGCAAGGCGGCGCATGCCGTCATTGTCATCCGCGATCCATGTCGCGATCTGTTCGAAGCTGAAATCACGCGGCGGAGGCAACTGACCCGTCCCCCGCAGACGGGCGGCCAAGTAGAGGAACAATTCTTGCTTCTGCTCCGGGGGAAGCGAATCCGCAGCGGCTTCGATTTCAGTCAGAGTACTCATGACGCGCGATCATAGCCCCGGCCCCTGTAGGCTTCAAATGAGGGCTTTCCCTGCCGCAATGAGATGAGATCAACATTCGCCGCGATCCATTGCCTCTTGGATACAAGAGTCGGGAAGAATCTTTCCAACGCAATTCGCCACTCCTCCATTGACCTACCCCGTCCAATATCCACAATCAGTACACCACTGAAATGGGCTTCCGCCGTCAGGAATGGATTCGACACGCTTCGACAAGGATGGATCATGGCACTGTCTCACTATGAAATTTACGCAAAGGTTAAGGACGTTCTGGTGGATGCCCTTGGCGTGGACGATGACGAGGTCACCCCCACCGCCTCGCTGCGCGGCGACCTGGGGGCCGAAAGCATCGACTTCCTCGACATCACCTTTCGGCTTGAAAAAGCCTTCTCCACCGATCCCGCCAACCCCTTCAAAATTCCGCGAGGTGAACTGTTCCCCGAAAGCCTCGACGCCGGTTTGGTGCAGGACAACAAACTGACCGATGCCGGCTTGGCCGAGGTCAAACGCCGCCTGCCCCACGCCGATTTGTCGGAACTGACCGAGAACCGCGATGTCGCGCTGGTGCCGAATCTGTTCGCCGTCCAAGATATTGTGGATTATTTGGAACGAAAGTTTGGGGAAAATGCCAGTTGTTAGTTGCCAGTTGCCAGTGAAATACACGGAAATTTGCATTCACTGGCAACTGACAACTGGCAACTGACAACTATTGCATCATGCGCTGGATCTGGATCGACAAATTCACCGAGTTCACTCCGAAGACGTCCGCGACGGCGATCAAGAACGTGTCGCTGGCGGAAGAGCACCTTCACGATCTTTACCCGGCGTTTCCGATCGTGCCGCATAGTTTGATCGTCGAGGGCATGGCTCAAACCGCCGGGATATTGGTGGGTGAGGCGCGCGATTTCAAGGAGAAGGTGATCCTCGCCAAGATTGGCCGCGCGACTTTCCACCGGCTGGTGCGGCCGGGTGACACGATCCAATTCAGTGCCCGGATCGATCAACTGAACGAGCACGGCGCCTCCATCAGCGGCACCGTGACGACCGGACCGGACCTCGTCGCCGAGATCGAATTGATGTTCAGCCATATCGATCAAAACCTCAGCGGCATGAAATTCCCCGAACACAATTTCGTGTTCACCGAACAGTTCACGGAATTGTTGAAGACGTA
>JANXVV010000173.1 GCA_025351525.1 Humisphaera sp.
GGTTAATCGCGCGGGACGGCCTTGAAAATCGTGCGAGCTGACAATCGTGCGCGTCCCGTGCGTCGCCGGTGGGGCGGCGAGTTCTCGATACGATTTCAACTCGATATCAATCCCCGCCAAAGTGGGCGAGGCAAGGCCGGCCCGCTGCAACAGATTCAATCGTTCGTCTTCGGGAAGCATGCATTGGCCCCCCTCCCATTCGGCTCGGCAAGTCACGATCGCAGGAAGGGTGATCGCGTTGACCAGTCGCTCCACCGCATCCGCATCGTTGAACGTATCGATCCGAAGCTCGACGGCATCCGCGCCGTGCTCGGCGGCGAGGGCGGCATCACGCACGGCCTGCTCGATGCTCCTTACAAAAATCGCAACACACAAACGCGTCATTGGACGGAACCTTTAACGATGAAAATCACGCCGGGTCGTCGCCTACGGCTCCGATCCCGGCGTGTTAGAACCCATGCAACTAAACCCCAAACGGCGCCCCCGCACTTTTCATGCACTCCTCGATCGTCTTCTTCGTCGCCTCACTCGCCTCCCACAGAGGCAGGCGCAGCTCGCCGCTGTCCATCCCCGCGACTTTCATGGCATGTTTGATGCCCACGGGATTGCCATCCAGAAAAATCGATTTGATCAGAGGGAACAGCTTCAGATGAATCGCCCGCGCCTCGGCAAAACGACCTTCAAGGCAATGCTTCGTGATCGCCTTCACCTTCGCCGGCAGCAGATTCGACAGCACGCTGATCACGCCGCTCGCGCCAAGGGCCATCAGCGGCACGGTGAGGGAATCATCCCCGCTGATGACGGTGATGTCGCAGAGCGAAAGTATCTCCGAGGTCATATCCGGGATACCGGTGGCTTCTTTGATCGCGACGATGTTGGGGTGGGCATTCAGCCGCGCGACGGTTTGCGGCGTCATCGTAATCCCCGTGCGGCCCGGGATGTTGTAGAGCACGATCGGCAAATCCACCCGATCCGCCAGCGTCATGAAATGCCGATACAGCCCTTCCTGCGACGGCTTGTTGTAGTACGGATTGACCGAGAGGCACGCCGTCGCGCCGGCTTTTTTCGCGAACTGATGCAGCTCCAGCGCCTCGCTCGTCGCATTGCCCCCGGTGCCGGCAACGACGGGAACTCGGCCCCCGGCAACCTCCACCGTCACCGCGATCACCCGCTCGTGCTCGGCGAAATCGAGCGTCGGTGATTCGCCCGTGGTGCCGACGGGGACAAGTCCATCAATGCCGCCTTTGATCTGGAACTCAATCTGCTCGCGCAGACGGGCCTCGTCTAATCTGCCTTCTCGGAAGGGAGTGGTAATCGCTGTGAATGCACCGCTGAACATGATCGAATCCTTCTTCATTTAGCCCGGCGTTTACGCCGGGAATTAGTAAGAGTTTCTAAAACTGCGTTGTGATTCCGACCTTCAAAACTCAGTCGCGGCACGGGCTTCCAGCCCGTGCTGGCGATCCAGGCAGGTAAAAAGTGCTTAAATCAAGCTATTTCACGCATGTGCCCGTCAACACGGGCTGGAGGCCCGTGCCACCTTCGACATCGAAAGTCGGTCTTGGTTCCAATTGAGTCAGACATTCGAAAACCCGGTGTAAACGCCGGGCTAACCGGATAGCAACTGTTTCATCTCCCGAACCGCTTCCCGCAACCCCACGAACACCGATCGGCTGATGATCGCGTGACCGATGTTCACTTCCGCCATCCCGATCATGGCCGCCACTGGGCCGATATTGCGATAGTTCAAACCGTGCCCGGCGTGCAAGCGCAGGCTGTGGTTCGCCGCCAATTCACCGGCGCGGCGAAGACGATCGAGCTCAATTTGCACCCGCACCCCTTTGGCATTCGCATAATCACCCGTATGCAATTCGACGGCGTCAAACCCCAGTTTCGCCGCAGCCACAATCTGCTTTTCATCCGGGTCCACAAACGCCGAAACGAAAATATTCAATCGCTTCAACCGTTCGAGCGGCTTTGCGACATTCGATGCGACGGTCAGATCGATGCCCCCTTCGGTGGTGATCTCCAGCCGTCGTTCCGGCACGAAGGTCGCCTGATCGGGGATGCACTCAACCGCCATGTCCACCACATCCGCCGCGATGCTCAGTTCGAGATTCAGCTTGCACTGCACCGACTGCCGAAGCAACCGCACATCGCGATCGTTGATATGGCGGCGGTCCTCGCGCAGGTGGATGGTGATGCCATCCGCGCCGCCGAGTTCCGCCTCGACGGCGGCCCACACCGGATCGGGCTCATCGCCGTGCCGTGCCTGGCGAAGGGTGGCAACGTGGTCGATGTTGACTCCGAGTTCGATCATCAGGTTTGGATTGTAGGGGGGTGACGATGTTTCTCAAATGCGGGGCCGCCTCATCTTATTTAGCCGTTTCGCTTGCGAAGCGCGTCTGGCGAGTTGCGCATTCCGACGCGCTTCGCAAGTGCAACGGCTAAATGAGAGAGCGAAACCTGATGTAGAGTTGATTGACACCGACCCTCAAAACTGCTTAGATATGCAAATCATGCACCGGTTCCCCCAACTTTCGCAGCAAACCGCCGTCGCCCTTTCCGGGCTACGTCTAACTCGCTCACGTTCGTAGGAACCCTGCCCGATTAAATTGTACGGCGGCCCTGCGATTCAGATCGCGGGGTTTTTTTGTTTCTCGGTTTGGTGTCAGATGTCCCCGCGACTGACTAACCATCCGAAAAGGAATGGATCATGGAAACGATTCGGATTTTCGATACGACCCTGCGAGATGGCGAGCAATCCCCCGGCGCAACCCTCACGCGTCCTGAAAAACTGGAGATCGCACGGCAGCTTGAAGCGCTCGGCGTCGACATCATCGAAGCCGGTTTCCCCGTCAGTTCGCAGGGGGACTGGGAATCGGTCCATGCCATCGCGGGTGAAATCACCTTGAGCGGCGTGTGTGGACTGGCCCGTTGCCATCCCCTGGATATCGAGCGCGCCGGCGAGGCGGTGAAAGGGGCGGTGAAGCCGCGCATCCACGTGTTTTGCGCGACGTCCAAAATCCATCGCGAACATAAATTGCGCAAGGGCAAAGAAGAGATCATCAGGCTCTCGGTGGCGTCGATACAGCAGGCGAGGCAGTACACGAGCGATGTGGAATTTTCACCGGAAGATGCCAGCCGCACGGAGTTGGAGTTTCTGGAAGAGATCGTTCATGCCGCCGTGGAAGCCGGCGCAACGACGATCAATCTGCCGGATACCGTCGGTTACGCCACGCCGAAAACCTACGGCGAAATTTTTTCGCATCTGTTAAAGAAGCTGCCGATTCTCCGCGAGCGAAACATCGTGCTGTCGGCCCACTGCCACGATGATCTGGGCATGGCCGTCGCCAACTCCCTGTCGGCGGTCGAGAACGGCGCACGGCAGGTGGAATGCACCATCAACGGCATGGGCGAGCGGGCCGGCAACGCGGCCCTGGAAGAAGTGGTGATGGCCTTGCGGACGCGCCAGGATTTTTACAACATCGGCACGCGCATCGACCGGAGCAAGATCTATCCGACCAGCCGCATGGTCAGTTCGCTCACCGGGCTGGTGGTGCAGCGGAACAAGGCGATCGTCGGGGAGAATGCGTTCGCGCATGAGTCGGGCATTCATCAGGATGGGATGCTCAAAAATCGCGAGACGTATGAGATCATGGACCCGACTGAAGTCGGCATCGCCAAGACGTCGCTGGTGCTGGGCAAACACAGTGGCCGGGCCGCTTTTCGCGACCGGGTGAAGCAGTTGGGGTATCAGGTGGATGACGGGCAGTCGGAAGCCGCGTTCAACAAGTTCAAGACGCTGGCCGACAAAAAAAAGGAAGTGTTCGACGAGGATATTGAAGCCCTCATCGACGATCAACTGGAGCTGGGCAACGGTGCGTGGCAGTTGGTGGGCCTGCAGGTCATCAGCGGTTCCAACACCATCCCCACGGCGACCGTGACCGTGAAAGACAGCGGCGGTGAACCGCTGACCGATGCCAGCACCGGCGATGGCCCGGTCGATGCCATCTACTCCGCGATTGCCCGGTTGACCGGCGTGAAAGCATCGCTCGGCGATTACCGCATTCGAGCCGTCACCCGCGGCAAAGAGGCCCAGGGCGAAGTGCAGATCGAGTTGGAACATAATGGCCGCAAAATTCGCGGGCGCGGTTTGAGCACCGATATTCTGGAAGCGAGCGCCCTGGCCTACCTGGCGGCGATCAATCGGTTGAGAAGCCTGAGCGCACGCGAAGCACTGATTACTCCGCACGTATCCGTATGACGGTAAAGCAAGCGGAAATCGAGCCACCGTTTAGCGTCGGCCGGGAGGGCCGGGTTTTTCCCCGCCACTCAAACAGGCTCTGATTGTCAAATGTGTTGAAGGCACGCGTTCCTGGATGAATCTGAAAAAACGCGTGCCTTCGGCACGGCCGCTAAAAAACTCGCCTTCCCACCGATTTCATTTCCCTGCCTCTTCCACATGAAGCAGGTGATACTCATACGCATCCACCAGCGCCTGCCAACTGGCGTCGATGATGTTGCTGCTCACGCCGATGGTGCCGAACAACTCATGGCCGCCCTCCGTTCGATCGCGACGGCTTTCGATGACCACTCGCACCTTCGCCGCGGTCTCATCCTTCGAGTTGATCACCCGCACCTTGTAATCCACCAGATGCACCTGCGCGATCGCCGGGTAATGCGGCAACAGCGCTTTGCGAAGCGCGAAATCCAGCGCGTTCACCGGCCCATCACCTTCGGAAACCGTATGCTCGATCCTGTCATTGACGCGAACCTTTACCGTCGCCTCGGCAACCCCGTCCGAACCGTTATTTCGCAGTGACATCACCCGATAGTGATCGAGCTGAAAAAACTGCCTGTATCGCGAGATTTCCTTCCGCAGCAACAGTTCAAAACTCGCCTCGGCGACCTCGAACTGATAGCCGACGCTCTCCAGATCCTGCACCTTCAGCAGCACCCGACGCAGCATTTCCCTGTCGTTTTCCAAATTGAATTTTTTGCCGGCCTTCGTGGCGATGTTGCTCACGCCGGACAGTTCGCTGATGAGGATCTTCCGCGTGTTGCCGACCGATTCGGGGGACACATGCTCGTAGGTGTTCGCATCTTTTTGGATCGCGTGAACGTGCATGCCGCCCTTGTGGGCAAACGCGCTCGTGCCGACATAAGGCTGCCCCGAAACGAGATTGTAGTTGGCCGTCTCATACACATATCGGCTCACTTCCGTCAGGCTGCGCAGGGTGTCGGGACGAAGGCAATCGAGCTGATATTTCAACTGTAGATTGGCGATCAGGGTGATCAGATCCATGTTGCCGCATCGCTCACCGACACCGTTGATCGTGCCCTGCGCATGCCCGGCCCCGGCCCGGATCGCCGCGAGCGCATTCGCGACCGCAAGCCCCGCGTCATTGTGCGTGTGGATGCCGACCATCACACCGGTCTGCTTTTTCACCGCGATCACCGCATCGGCAATCAGTTCAGGCATCGACCCGCCGTTGGTATCGCAGAGCGCCAACACCGAAGCCCCGGCCTCCTGCGCCGCCAGCAATGTGCGGATCGCGTAGTCGGGGTTGGCCTTATATGCATCGAAGAAATGCTCGGCATCGTAGACGACCTGCCGACCGGCCTGCCGCATCAACTTCACCGTGTCGGCGATCATCGCCACGTTTTCCTCAAGCGATACCGCCAGCACTTTCGTCACATGATATTCACTGCTTTTACCGACGATCGTCACTACCGGTGTCTCGGCGGCCAACAGCGCTTTCATGCCCGGATCCTCTTCCGCGCTCATCCCGCGCCGCCGAGTCATCCCAAAGGCGGCCACCTTTGCGTTCCTCAACTTCAGTTCCCGCACGTCGCGAAAAAACTGCTCGTCT
>JANXVV010000184.1 GCA_025351525.1 Humisphaera sp.
CCCCATGGATGATGCACGGCCGACGGTCTCCATCATCCTGGTGAACTACAACACGCGTGAAATGACGCTGCGATGTCTGCGCGCCTTATACGACGACATACGCGATCTGAACGTCGAGGTATGGGTCGTGGACAACGCCTCTACCGATAAAAGCATCGCCGCGATTCAAGAGGCATTTCCAGCGGTGAAGCTCATCGAAAACTCGATCAACAGGGGTTTCGGCGCGGCCAATAATCGGGCGATGCGGCAAGCGTCCGGTCAAACCTTTTTGCTTCTGAACACCGACGCATTCCTCCAGCCCGGCGCACTCCCCGCGATGCTCGCCTATTTCGACGCATATCCGCACGTCGGCGTCGCCGGCCCGAAGTTGGTCAACGCCGATGGATCCCTGCAGCATTCGTGTTTTCGATTTCCCACGCCGGCCCGCGCGGTGTTTGAAAATTCATGGATGTCGGCGCTCCTGCCGAATCATCCGGTAATCGGCGACTATCGACGATGGAAACACGACACCGAGCGGGAAGTGGACTGGATCGTCGGCGCGTGTATGCTCATTCGTCGCGAGGTTTTCGAGAAAACCGGTGGGTTCGACGAGGCATTTTTCATGTATGCCGAGGAGGCCGACTGGCAGAAGCGGATTCGCGACGCGGGCTGGCCGATCGGGTTCACGCCTGCCGCCGTCGTCACGCATCTGGGCGGGGCAAGCGGTGCGGCTGAGAAGACGCGGATCAACCGGCATTTTTTTGAGAGCCTCGATTATTATCAGCGCAAGCATCATGGCACCTGCGGATTGATTGCCTTCCGCGCCGCGATGGTTTGCGGTTGCGGGATGCGGGCGTTGCTCTGGATGGGCGCATGGGCGCTCCCGCGAAAGAGGGCTGTCGCCGTCGCGAAGATTCGGATGCATCTGTGGCTGGTTCGTCGACAGGCCACGCACTGGCGGTTACCCATTTCAGGTCGGCAAAATGAAGACGCCGCTTCGTCGATGACTCGCGATTCCAAACCATGAATTCCCCACGGCCCATTCTGAACTACCACACTCCGCTGCGGGCGATCGCCGCCTCGCCGTCCGGAGCTTGGCTTCCTGCGGCCATGGGCGTTTGTTTGCTGCTGATCGTGAGTGGCGGCGCGTTCGGGCTGATGCAATCCACCGCTCTAGCCGGGGCGATTTATGCGATCGGATATTGCCTGTTGACCTGGAATCGCCCGGCTCTCGCGATGGCGCTGATTGTGGCGAGCACCCCGTTTCAATACGACATTTCCGCAGGCGGGCCTTTGCGTTTTTCGCTTGCGGAAATCAACCTGGTACTGACCCTGCCGATGTGGTTGCTGGGTTCACGCGGCGGGCCGGGTCGGCAGCGCGCCTGGTTGCTGGGATGTTCGCTCGGGGGATATTTTGGCATCGCAATTCTATCTTCACTACTGCATTGGCGCGGCAACACGGCACTGGCATCGATCCTCCAGATGTACCTCTATATGGTGGTGGCGGTCGGAATGTTTGCCGCACTCGGCAAGCGACCGGAAAACTACGTCGCCGGGCTGCTGGCGTTTCTGGCCGTCTGCATTCCCTTCGCGGGGCTGACGCTCGGCATGCGCAGCGGTCATATGCTCGGCCTGCATAAAAACGGCATCGGATCGACGCTCGCGGCGGGAGTCGTCATCGGTGTGGAGCTCTGGTTTTCGCAGAGCTTCCGTTACTCCCGGCGATTCGTCGCCATCGCCACGCTGGCCTCGGTGGGGGGATTGATTCTGTCTCTCTCGCGGGGCTCTTGGCTCGCGGCGGCGACGGGCGTGGCCTTCATCCTCCTGCTCCGCCGTCAGTTTCGGCTGCTCATCAAAGTCGGTGTCGCGCTGGTTCCCGTCATCGCTCTCGCCTGGGCGATATTGCCGTCTGAATCCCGAGATTACGCCCTCAATTTTGACAAAGATACCGGCGCAAGCATTTCCGCCCGATATGAGAATATCGAGTTCGCGCGCAAATATTTTCTGAGCAGTCCGATCCTCGGTGTCGGGGTGGGACTGCGCAAGGAATTCGACGCGACCAATATCCTGTGGGTCACACTCGCCGAGACGGGAGTGCTGGGGGCGGTGTTATTTTTAGCCGTACAGGTGTCGGTCGTGATGATGGTTTTTAAATTGCGGCGAGTGGTCGGGCCGGACGATCCTCGCTTTACTTTCGTCGTTCTCGCGGGGGGTTTGCTGATCGGGCGGTTTGCCCATGGCATGTTCGATCACTATTGGAGCCGCGGCGCGATTCTCGTCGCCTGGGCCTCCGTGGGAATGCTCGTTCGGATCTACAGCGAAGCCTCCCCGCGCGCCCGTCAACGTCAGGGAGCCATTCAACGATGAACGCGGCGCTCTGTTTTCCCGGCTGTCATCGGCGCGGCGGCGTGGAACGCATCGTGTTCGAGTGCGCTCGCTTTCTCTCCACGCGCGGGCACTCCGTCGACGTTTTCGCGAATGAATGGGAGATCGATCCGACCTGCCGCATCAACTATCGCCGGGTGCCCATCCGAAAATACCCCGGTTTTCTCAGCGGTAAATCGTTCTTTGCAAATGCTTCCGCGATGATCGACCCGTCGAAATACGACGTTCTCAACACGCACGGCTGCATCTGCCCGTTCGGCGGAGTGCAGTGGGTTCACAGTGTGCATCTGGCATGGTTGGAGCGGGGGAAAAGGTTACAGAGCAAATTTTCCCCGGCATATTGGAAGCGTCGATTCAATCCGCTGCATCCCGTGCTGCTGAAACTTGAAGCACGGCATTTTCGCCTGCGGCAATATCGACAGTTGACGGCCACCACCCCGCAGGTGCGGGACGATTTGCAGCGACTCTATGGCGTGCCGGAAAAAGACGTCGTCATCGTCCCCAATGGGTTTTCCCCGACGGAATTCAATCCGCAACGCGCTGCTGCCCGGCGGGCGGAAATGCGCCGGCAACTCGGGCTGGAAGAGGATCGCGTCGCACTGCTGTTCGTCGCCAATGAACTCGAACGCAAGGGCTTCCGCACGCTGCTCGCGGCGGTCGCGGCGATGGGGGATCGACGCGTGCGCATCGTCGTCGTCGGTCGCCCGCCCGCCAAGACCGTGATGAAAATCGCATCCTCCTTTGGGTTGACCGATCAGGTGATCCCCTGCGGTTTGTCTTCCGACGTCGCTTCCTACCACGCGGCTTGCGACCTCTTCGTGCTGCCCACCCAATACGAAGCCTTCTGCCTGGCGATCCTCGAATCGCTCGGCAGCGGATTGCCGGTGGTCACCACAAATGTCCCCGGTGCGCGCGATGCCATTCAGCCGGGTTTGAACGGTCAGTTGATCGACGATCCGTTGAACGGAGAAGAACTGGCGGCGGCGTTGAAACCGTTGCTGGATGATGATCGCCGGGCAGTACTGGCGGCACGGGCGACGGAGAGTGTCGTCGCCTACCAGTGGCCGCAGGTATTGCTGCGATATGAAGCGGTTCTCCTGCAAAATCGGCAGCGTTCATGAATCCCATCGTCGATCGATCCAACCTCAAGGTGCTGCTGCTGACCGATTCCGATGGTTTCGCCGGCACCGAACGGCATATTCTCGATCTGGCCAAAGGGCTGCGTGCGCAGGGCGTGAATATCGCGGTCGCCTGCCCCGAACCTTCCCTGTTGAGCGAGGGTTTAAAGCGAGAAGGATTGCCGCATGTGGTGATGCAGAAGGGCGGCCCTTACGACCGCGCGGCTATTCATAGGCTGCGCGATCTTCTCGCCTCCGGAAAATTCGACATCCTCCATTCCCATAACGGTCGCACCGCGTTGATTGCAGCCTTGGCCGTGAGGTCGGCAAGGCGCGGCTTTCTGGTGACGACCCAGCATTTCATATCGCCGAATCACACAAGCCACCGGGGTTTCAAAAAGATCGTGTCCGGCGCGATTCATCGTTGGATCGATCGACATACGCACGCGCAGGTGGCGATTTCCCAATCAGTCCGACAAGCGATGTTGGCCAGAAACAGAGCGCATGGGTCGCGCATCCATCTGGTTCCGAACGGTCTCGTCGATCCATCGCTCGAAAGTTTGCGAAACGCGGCTGAGATTCGAGAGGAACTCGGCCTTCATTCATCCGCCCTGTTGCTCGTTTGTGCGGCCCGCCTGGAAGCCGAGAAAAATATCGGGGATCTTGTTGAAGCGATGATGATAGTGTCTCCGATGATTCCCGCCGTGGTGTGCGTCATTATCGGGGAAGGTTCGCAGCGTACGGCGTTGGAAAATCTCGTGCGCGAACGACGGTTGCAGGAGGTCGTGAAGCTCCCCGGTTTCCGGGCCAATGCGCTGTCGATCATCCATGCCGCTGACGTATTCGTGCTGCCCAGCACTCAGGAACCATTTGGCTTGGTGTTACTGGAAGCAATGGCCCTCGGCAAACCGGTGGTCGCCGTCCGCGCCGGCGGGCCGGTGGAGATCGTAGTCGAAAATGAAACCGGTCTGCTGGTTCCGCCTTCGCAGCCGCAGGCACTGGCGGAGGCTTTAATTCGACTCCTTAGAGACACCACCGAGCGCGAATCGATGGGCAAAAAAGGCCGGGAGCGATTTGAATCGCACTACACCGAATCGCGAATGGCTCGGGAGATGATTGAAGTGTATTCTTCACTCCGCTCATCGTGAGGTTTGAAAATAGGTCGGCTTGATCAATACACCCATGCGCATTTTGCTGATCTCCCATACCTGTCAGTCGGCCACGGAAGGGCAACCCAAAGCCGAGTGCCTTGCGCGCGTACCCGGCGTCGATCTGTGCGTACTGACGCCGGATCGCTGGAAGCACTACGGCCACTGGCGAAGCGCGGAAAACCCCATTGCGCCGGGCTATAGGTTTGAGGTCGGGAAAATATCGCTTCCCTGGGTCGGACCCGCGCAATGCTATCTGCATTATTATCCGAAGCTGCGGGAACTGCTCGAATCGTTTCGACCCCAGATCATCGATCTGTGGGAAGAGCCCTGGGGCCTGGTCAGCGCGCAAGCCTGCCGGTTGCGCAATCGCATTCTTCCAAACGCGAAAGTGATTTCCGAGACCGAGCAAAACATTCACAAGCGATTGCCGTTTCCATTCGAGCGATTCAGAAGGTACACGCTGCGTCATGCCGACTTCGCGGTGGCGCGGAGTGACGGTGCGTTGGCGGTGTTGCGGGAGACGGGATATCAGGGGCCGGCGGGCGTGGTGTCGAACGGAGTGGATGCCGAGTTGTTCAAGCCGTTGGATCGGAAGCGATGTCGAAGGGAGCTTGACGTTTCCGGTTTTGTCGTGGGATACGTGGGTCGATTGGTGGAGGAAAAAGGACTCGCGGATCTGGTCGAAGCCGTGGCGCGATGTCCGGTGTCCGCCAATGTTTTGCTGGTCGGCGACGGCCCGATGGCAGGCCGATTGTTGCACCAGGCCAAAGCGCTCGGATTGGCGGAGCGAATCCGAATTTTACCCGCGCGCCCGCTGCAAGAATTGCCGGCGGTGATGAATGCGATGGATGTTCTCGTGCTGCCCTCGCGCACCACGGCTCGGTGGAAGGAGCAATTCGGGCGGGTGCTGATCGAGGCCAACGCCTGCGAAACTCCGGTGATCGGTTCCGATTCGGGGGCCATCGCGGATGTTGTCGGCGAAGGGGGCTTGATTTTCCGTGAGCGCGACGCCGCTTCATTGGCCGCGACCATTCGCAGACTTCTCGACGATCCAGCCCTCGCCCGCACCCTGGGGATGCAGGGCCGCCGGCAAGTGCTGGCGAAGTATACCTGGCAGCGTGTGGCCGAGCAGATGCACGCCATCTATCAAACTGTGATCGGGCGTGAAGCATGAGAACTTCCACCCCCGCGACATTGAGGAAGCGGATCGTCTATCTCGATCACACCGCCGCGCTCGGCGGCGGGGAAATCGCGCTTTTGAATTTGGTGGCGCATCTGGACACGTCTCGATTCGAGCCGATCGTCATCCTTTTTTCCGAAGGTCCGTTGCGGGAACGTTTGGAGCGACTTGGGATTGCCACGGTGATCCTTCCGCTCGACACGAGCGTGACCGGGGTTGCGAAAGACAGCTTGGGTTTGGCAACGTTATTGCGTCTCGGCGACGCATGGAAAATGCTGCGATTCATCGCGCGCCTCAGCCGTCTGCTGAAAATGATGCGGGCCGATCTGGTTCATACCAATTCGCTGAAGTCGGACATTCTTGGTGCGGCCGCCGCGAAGTGGGCGAGGATTCCACTGCTATGCCATGTCCGCGATCGCATCGCCGATGATTATTTGCCGAAGCGCGTCGCGCAACTGTTCCGAATTTTCTGCTGGATCGTGCCCGATGTTGTCGTCGCCAACTCTGCCGCCACGCTTTCGACGCTGCGTTTGTCGAGACGGCAGAAGTGTCGGGTGGTGCATGATGGGACGCCGCTCGTCAATGTTTCATCGCGCGATGTCACGGACGAGACTCAGCCCACGCGAATCATTCTGGTCGGGCGAATCTGCCGTTGGAAAGGTCAGCACGTTTTTCTTCAAGCTGCCGCGATTGTGCATCGAAGCTTTCCGCAGGCTCATTTTCAGATCGTCGGATCCGCACTTTTCGGCGAGGAAGATTATGAAAAAGAATTGCACGCGTTGGTCCGGGAATTGAAACTTTCAGACGTAGTCGAGTTCACCGGCTTCCGCAACGATGTGATGGACGTCATCGGCCACTCCGATATTCTGGTTCACGCGTCAATCACCGGTGAACCCTTCGGGCAGGTGTTGATCGAAGGGATGGCCGCCGGCAAACCGGTGGTGGCGACCAGAGGCGGCGGCGTCCCGGAGATTGTATTGGACGGCGTTACGGGGCTACTGGTGCCGATGGGAGAGATGGCGGCCATGGCGAAAGCGATGAGCAGGTTGCTTGCAAATTCGCTGGAGGCTCGGCGAATGGGAGAAGCTGGACGGCAGAGGGTGTTCGAGCATTTTCAGATTGCGCACACCGTTGAAAAAGTGCAGGCGGTCTATACCGAATTATTGAGCCGTCTCGCTTGCGAGGCGCGTCTCTTGGGATAACAAGAAGACGCGCCTCGCAAGCGAGACGGCTCAATAATTCGGAAAATCAGCTGCCTATCTCGCGAAACCGAGGCTGAACCGCACGAACGGCGCATCGTCCAACCGGGCGATCCGGTGTAAATCACGCGCATCAAATCCCTGATCGAAAGACCGCCCGAGCGCATACCCGCCCGCCAATTCCAATCGCAACCCGCCCGCTTTGTAAGTTACGCCGACCTCGGCCCGTTGTTCCCGAAAGAAAAAACGCCGATCGCCGGGGATGTCATGCGTACGGAACACATCGCGACGCTGGTTATACGCGGTGAACAGCTCGATGTGATTGGCCACCTCCCAACCGGCGCGTCCCTTGAAGCTGTCGGGGATGTTCCAGTCCACGTCGACCTTGATATGCGGAGCCGGAGTCCAGAGGATGGAACTGACCGGAAACCCGACGACGTAGGCCAGATTTTCGTTGTATCGGCTGCTATAGGCGAACGCCGGCAAAGGCACATCCGGCAGGAACGACCGGTTGCCGTTGTAGTCGATCAGAAAGAGGACATCCGTCCCCTTTTTCAGATTGTACCCGTACATGAAACTTCCCTTGGCATATACGCCGCGGCCATCGGTGAAGTCGGCATCACCCGCATATCCCCCGGCGGCGGTGAAGGCGACAAAGCCGTTCTCACTCACCTTGGAAATGGGTGAACCGACGCCGAGCGAAGCATCCAGCAACTGACGCGGAAGACGCGGGCCAGTGGGCAGGGCGTGATTCTGCTGGAGATTGAGGTAGGTCACATCGTACCCGAGCGTGGGATTCAGATCGTAGCCCAAATCGAACCGCAACCGGCCGGACGATTCGCTCTCGAATAATTTCAGACGGCCCGCATCCGACCCGAGTCTGGCGGTGGGGAAGGCCAAACCATCGGCCCTGCCCTCGAACGTCTTCCCCTTTTCCCAGGGGGATAGGAGAATGCTTTCGTCTGTCTGGGCCAAAGCCGAGATTGAAAACGCGACCGTCAAAAACATGGCAACGCTGAATTTACGCATGGTCATTCTGAGAATCCTTTCAAAATCGGTTTCAATCACGGCTGACACCCTACCGGATGCACGCACGGTTCCGCCACTGCCAATCTAGCGCGAACCGGAAAGGTTGCAAGCACTCCTAAAACAGGTCGGGATCGGAGATGAAAGCGACGACATGGATTCCGCACCAAGCGCCGGTCCCCCCGCCCGATGAACTCATGGGGGGAGGGTGAGGGGTTTTTGTCTGTGGTGGAAACCAGATGCGATATCTCGATGCGGCGGAAGAAAAGGCAAGACCCCTCACCCTAACCCTCCCCCCGGAGTACCGGGGGGAGGGGACCGGAAATTAAAGATGCGGTGGCCTTGGAATCACCGCTAATCGCCTACACTTTTATTTGACCGGTCATTAGAACATTCCTTCCATACGGTAGTATTTGCTTTGAACGCGTTCACCATGAGAATTTCGATCCCAATCATTCTCGGTCTCTGCTTCTGCGCCACCGTTACAGCGCTGGAGGTGCCCCACAACATCTCCTTTCGCAACGACGCCATGGCCGTCCTCGCCAAATCCGGTTGCAATGCCGGCGCATGTCACGGCAACAAAAATGGGAAGGGCGGTTTCAAACTGTCCCTTCGCGGACAAGATCCCGATCTCGATTACGACGCCCTTTGCCGCGATGTATTCGCGCGGCGAACGAATCCCGTCGATCCCGACCAGAGCCTCATCCTTCTGAAAGCCTCCGCAAAACTGCCGCATGAAGGAGGAGCGCGCTTCAAAACCGACTCATTGGAATATGGAATTCTGCGCGACTGGATCGCGCGGGGTACGCCGCGCGATTCCGACCGGTCACCCAGGCTGCAACGGCTTGAGGTCACGCCCGCCGAGCAGGTGCTGATCGAACCCGCCGACCGGGTGCAGATCAAAGTGACCGCTATATTTTCGGATGGTTCGCGAAAGGATGTCTCGAATCTGACGGTGTTCGAGCAGTCGACCGATCTTGCGAAAATCTCCGCCGACGGTTTGGTCCAGCGGCTGCGCATGGGCGAGATGACGGTCATCGCCCGCTACCTACAAATTCAGCAACCCGTTCGCCTGGCCTTTGTTCCGGCGCGACCGAATTTTAAATGGCAGCCGACCGTCGCCGATAATTACATTGACGAGCAGGTCGATGCCAAGCTGCGCACGTTGCGGATCAATCCATCGGGCGGATGCGACGATGCGGTGTATCTTCGCCGGGCCTATCTCGATCTGCTGGGCATTCTACCGACGCCGGAAGAGGCCAAGGCATTTGTCGCCGATGGGTCGGGCGATAAACGATCGCGGCTGATCGATCAACTTTTAGAACGGCCTGAATACGTGGACTTCTGGGCACTCAAATGGTCTGATCTGCTGCGGAATGAAGAACGGACGATCGACCGAAAAGGGGTTCAGCAGTTTCACGGTTGGATTCGTCAGAGCATCGCAGAGAACAAACCGCTCGATCGCTTCGTACGCGAACTGCTCAGCGCGCGCGGCAGCACTTACACCAATCCCCCGGCCAACTATTACCGCGCCAACCGAGATGCGGTCACGCGCGGTGAGGCCACCGCGCAATTGTTCCTCGGCGTTCGCCTGCAATGTGCCCAGTGCCACAATCACCCGTTCGATCGATGGACCCAGGATGACTATTACGGGTGGGCCGATGTCTTTGCGCGGGTCGATTACAAAATCATCGAGAATCGCCGTACCGACACCAACGACAAGCATGAATTCATCGGCGAGCAGATCGTGTTTGAATCCGCCAAGGGCGATGTGAAAGACCCGCGCGGAGATCGTCTCGTCAAGCCGCTGCTTTTGAGTGTCGCCGCGCCGCTCGCCGAGGAAAAAGATCGGTTGGATACGCTTGCCGACTGGGTAACTTCGCCGAAGAACCCGTTCTTTGCCGCAGCACAAGTGAACCGCATCTGGTTCCATCTGATGGGTCGCGGGCTGGTCGATCCGATCGATGATTTTCGCCCGACGAACCCGGCCAGCCATCCGAAACTGTTGGAACTGCTGGCCAAAGATTTCGTCGCACACGGCTACGACGTTCGCAACATGATTCGGCGGATCATGAGCACGCGGGCGTATGGTCTTTCGTCGGTTCCGAATGAGACGAATGCCGATGACGAGGTGAACTATTCGCATGGGGTGCCGCGCCGGTTGACCGCCGAGCAGTTGATGGATGCGCAGCATGAAGTGGCGGGCGTTCCGGCGGAGTTCACGGGGTATCCGAAGGGCATCCGGGCCGCGCAGATTCCCGGGGTGAAGGTCACGCATCGTCGAGAATCGGTTTCGCAGGCGGATCAGTTTCTGGTGACGTTCGGCAAGCCGGCCCGGCAATTGGTTTGCGAGTGCGAGCGATCGAGTGAGACCACTCTCGGGCAGGCGTTTCAATTCATCAGCGGACCCGACATCACCCGCATGTTGGCCGACCCGGACAATCGACTTGCTGCGTTGTTAAAAAGTGGCAAGACTGACGATCAAATGGTTGATGAACTGTATTGGGCGACACTTACCCGCGCGCCGACGGATGGTGAGTGCAAGGCGATGGTGATCCATGTGCGGGGAGCAAAAAGTCGCCGGGAAGGTATGGAGGATGTGGCTTGGGCGCTGTTTAACGCCAAGGAGTTTGTGCTTAGGCGATAGTAGCTTTCGTAGCATGGGTTACCGGCCCATGTCTTCGAATAAAAAACATGGGCCGGTAGCCCATGCTACGAAAACAAGGTAAGTCAACATGCCATCCAACCCCTCCTCCGCCTGCCGGAGTTTTCACACCGCCGCTCTCTCCCGGCGCAGTTTGCTGCGCGTTGGGGGCATGGGACTGCTTGGCCTGACGATGCCCAAAATCCTGCACGCCGCCGATCCCAAAAACTGGACCGCCGACACGGTCAAAAAGATCGCTCCGCGCGCCAAGTCGGTCATTTTCCTATATCAATTCGGCGGCCCGAGCCATCTCGATATGTTCGACATGAAGCCCGATGCGCCCGAGGCCTATCGCGGGCCTCACAAACCGATGTCGACGAATGTGCCGGGCATTCAGGTCTCCGAAAGGTTGCCGCGCGTCGCGAAAATCATGGATAAAGTCACGCTGATTCGCAGCATGACCCACACCATGAAGAATCACAATTCCGCCGCGTATTATGCGCTTACCGGGCATGCGCCGCCGGTGGATGACATTCGGCTTAAAGACACGCCCGACCTCTTCCCGGCGTATGGTTCCATCGTCGATGCACTGTCTCCCTCCAGCGGTGAAATGCCCACCAGCGTGTCCTACCCGTATCTGATTCGCGATGGTGCCGTCACCCCCGGCCAACACGCCAGTTTTCTCGGCAAGGCGCACGATCCGTTCTTTTTTTCACAAGACCCCAATAGCGCCGGTTTCGCGTTGCCTGAATTGAGCTTGCCGACCAATATGCCGGTGGGACGATTGGAACAGCGCCGTGAATTGCAGAAGTTGATCGACCGGCAGTCGCACCTGCTCGACCAGTCCGCCGCGGCGCGCGGGTTGGATGAGTATTACGTCAAGGCGCTGTCGATGCTGAATTCGACCAAGCTGCGCGATGCCTTCAATCTGTCCGCCGAGTCGAACCACCTTCGCGATGCCTATGGCCGGCATTCCTATGGCCAAAGCCTTCTGCTCTCCCGCCGACTGGTGGAAGCCGGCGCGAAATTCATCACCGTCTATTTCTCCGATGGCATCGGTGGGAAAAGCACCTCCTCCGGCGGATGGGATACGCATGGGTTCGACAACACCCATATGTTCCCGATCGTCGAAAAATATCACCTGCCGATCACCGATCAAACCTTGCCGACGCTGCTGATTGATCTCGATGAGCGCGGGTTGCTCGATACGACGCTGGTGGTGTGGATGGGCGAATTTGGAAGGACGCCGAAGATCAACAGTCAGACCAGTCGCGATCATTGGCCGCAGTGTTACACGACGCTGCTGGCCGGCGGCGGGGTCAAGCGCGGTTTTGTCTACGGCTCGTCTGACAAGCATGGTGAGCATCCGGCCAACAACCCCGTCCGGCCGGACGATCTGGCCGCCACCATGTTCTATCTGCTCGGCATCGATCCGAGCACTGAAGTGCGCGGGCTGGGCAATCGGCCGGTGGCGATTTCCGAAGGCAAACCGGTGATGGATATTCTTGCCTGATGGCGATTTTTTCCGTCGCGAAAGAAAGAACGCGTGCCTTCGGCACAGCCGCTAAAAAAATCCACCATGGGAATGAGCGAATGAACCGATCGGCAATCTTTCCCCTCGCCCTGCTTTTGTGCATCGCCGCCGCCGAACCGAATGTTCCGGTGAAGGTGGAACTGCGTGGCGAGCCCGGTCAATGGCAACTGTTTCGCGCGGATCAACCCTATTTCATTAAGGGCGGCGGGGGACGCGGAGAGAACAAAGCGCTTGTCACCGCCAGCGGCAATTCCACGCGAACCTGGGCTGCTGAAAACCTCGACGCACAACTGGATGAAGCGCAGTCGCTCGGCCTCACGGTCACCGTCGGCATATGGCTCGGTCATCCCCGCCATGGCTTCAATTACAGCAACCCCAAACAAGTCAAAGATCAGTTGGAAAGAGCCCGCGCCGCCGTTCTCAAATACAAAGATCATCCGGCGGTGCTGATCTGGGGGATCGGCAACGAGATGGAGAGCGCGGGCGGTGAGGACAACGTCGCGCTCTGGACGGCGGTGAATGATCTGGCGGCCATGGTTCACAAGGTCGACCCCAACCACCCCACCATGACCGTCGTCGCGGAGATCGGTGGTAAAAAAGTTTCACATCTCCACACGCTCTGCCCCGAAATCGACATCATCGGAATCAATTGCTACGGCGGCATTTCTTCACTTCCGAAGCGCTATGAAAAAGCCGGGGGAACCAAGCCGTTTGTGGTGACGGAGTTTGGCCCGCCGGGAAATTGGGAAAGTGGTAAAAATGGTTTTGGCGTCGTGTTGGAATTGACCAGCACTCAGAAAGCCGTGCGATATGCCAACGCCTGGAAGCAGGCCATCGCATCGCAAACGGGAAAGTGTCTTGGCGGGTACGCTTTTGTGTGGGGCCATAAGCAGGAAGGCACCGCCACTTGGTTCGGCACCTTTTTGCCGGACGGCGCGCGGCTGGGTGCGGTCGATGCGTTGACCGAATTGTGGACCGGCAGACCGCCGCTCAATCGCTGCCCGGTCATCGAGTATTTAAAGGTCGATGGGGCGGATGAGGTTGAACCGCAGTCGACGGTACATATGGTTTTGCAGGCCGTTGATCCCGAGGGCGATCCGCTGACGGTTCGGTGGGTGTTGCAGTCGGAATCAAACCGTCGGAGTTTTGGTGGCGATGCGGAAATGATCCCGCGCGTTTTTTCCGGGGCGATCGTCAAATCGGATGGGAAGGGTGCCGAGGTGATGATGCCGAAAGAAAAGGGTGATTATCGGTTGTTCGCGTATGTGTATGATGATCACGGAGGGGCTGCGGTGGCGAATATTCCATTGCGCGTCAAGGCGATGAAGCCGTAGCGCGGCTTCGCTATTTTTTGAACCCTTGGGGCGCGGTCACTTCAGTGACCATGTCTTTATCACACGGAAACACAAGCTGATTCGCTTAAAGGCGCTTTCTTTTTTCAATGCAACGAGAAAAAACGCATGCCTCCGGCGCGCCGCTAAACAGTCTTTCACTTCACATCATTTCTTCAGCGAAAAATTCACGTGCGCCAGAACGAACCAGATCCCGAAACCAAGCAGCGGGATCAGTACCGCGAGAATCGTCATCTTCGATCGCTGCCATCCGCCTTTCCACGGTTCCACGGCCTTCAATCGTTCATGGCGACCGGTGACCTGCACCTGATCGGGGTGATCCAGATCGTGCTTCATCGCCATCGCGTTTGGATAGCGGTCGGTTGGGTCCCGCGCGATCGCATGAAGGATCATCTCCTCCACCTGCGGCGAAATTTCCGGGTTGACTTTGCGCGGCGCAACCGGGTCGCCGGTCAATCGGGCATTCATGATCAGGAGCGGTGTGTTGCCTTCATACGGCACGTTGCCGGTGAGCATTTCGTAGAGGATGGCACCGAGGCTGTAGACATCCGTGCGCGGGTCGCCGCGCTTTCCTTTGACCTGCTCGGGGGCCATGTAGTCGGGCGTTCCCATCGCGGGTTGAAACGCGCCGAACGTCAGCCGCCGGCTTCCCTCCACCTTGGCGATGCCGAAATCCATGATGCGGATCGAGCCGTCATTGCAGATCATCACATTGTCCGGCTTCAAATCGCGATGCACCACATCGTGCTCGTGCATGTAATGCAGCGCTTCGCAAATACGGCTGGCGATTCGCAACGCATCGGGTGAGGGCATCGGCCGCACGCTCCGCATCAGATGGCCGAGCGTCTGACCATCCAGATATTCCATAACCATGTAGGGACGACTGCGGTTCCCATCGTCCGGCTCCACCTGCATGATGTACGGGTGACTCAGGCGCACTCCGATATCCTGCTCGCGCTTGAAACGACTGTAAAAATTCGGGTCGCTTTCCAGGTGCATGAAAGGCACCTTCAGGGCCACGGCGCGACCGGTTTTGGTGTCGGTGCCTTTGTAGATCGTCGCCATCCCGCTCCGGGCGATGGTGTCGTTGATCGCGTAGCGATCGTCGAGAAGCTGGCCGGGTTGAATATCCTGTCCCATAGAGAGATCCGGTACTTTCTGATAAATCGGCAGCCCGCGGTAATAGCTCATTCGCTCGACATCTTTGATCTCGGCGACCTGCATCGTCAGGTTGTCGTCTGCGCCGCGCCGTTCGGCAAGCGCGATCATTTCACGACACGCCTGCTCGGCGGGTAATTTCGTGACGGCATCGAAAATTTCCTGCTCGGTGACGAAGCAATACAGCCCGTCGCAGGCGTGGATCACATATTCACCGCGATGCACGGCAAGCGTATGATAATCGGCGCGCACGATCGGATCCTGTCCCACGCTCCTCGTCAAAATGCAGCGCAACTCACTGCTCTTGGCTTCCTCGACGGTGATCAATCCAAGCTTCACCTGCACACCTGCATATGAATGATCGTTGGTCACCCGGCGAATACGGCCCTGCTGAATCAGATAGACCCGGCAGTCACCCACATGCCCGACATTCAGCTCATCATTCCGAAGCAGCGAGATCGACAGCGTGGTCGCCATCCGCGAATGATCCTTCATCCGCCGATCGTAGACGGCCTGATTGGCGGCGTTGAACATTTGAAACAGCAGCGTCCCCGGTTGGGTGTTCGGCTTGGCGTTTTGAAACTCGTGGATGGCGGCTTCGCAGGCAAGCTTGCTGGCGATCTCCCCGCCGTTCTCACCCCCGACGCCATCGGCGATGACGACGGCCACCCCGCGATCGCGACGCCCCTTGGCATCGGTGGGTTGATCGTGCGCGATGCTGTCTTCGTTGTGCTCCCGCACCGGTCCGGTCGCCGAGATCGCCGCATAACTGATCTGCATACCGTTCTTTCGTCCAAAGTCGCGGGGAGCCGCGCCGGTGTTGAAGGGTCGTCCGGAAAATCGATCATTGGGATCGTGCGAATCTGCCGGTAAATGTCAATGCACCGGAGAGGTGCGGTTTCAGGGCGCTCAGGGTAAAGCCCATGGAACTTGTTCCATGGGAGCCCCTAATCGTGCGACACGCGTAATGAATCAAGCGATCTTCACTTCTTTCAAATCGGCGCGCATTTACAAGGCAACGGTTCGGCGAGTTGGGGGTGATTGCCTAGTTCAGGATCAACTGTCGATAAAATCGAACCTCGGTATCGATGGTTCGTAGTCCAGCTAATCACAGCACTAAATCTCGTCGAAATCGCCTAAGGGATCAAATTCCTGATTTTCTATAAGTTGTTACGAAATATGATTTTATAGGATTAACTTCGCCCGTGTTTCCCGCAGTGCTCCACGGTCGAAATCTCTCGCATCCCCGCCCGCATTTTTTCATGGCACACCTTTTGATCTACCGTTCTCCGGGCAAAATTTGATTCTGATCCAGTGAATCGAGAAGAGCTGATTCGATAGGCACTGCTTATCGAATGTGGCCGAGGTACGCCTGTAGGTGCTGACTGTTTGCTGAAAGGCTCGTGCATCAAACACGATCCTATCGGACCCGCGGCGGCGGAGATCAGTGGTCTGATCGCGGCGCAGACAGGCGACTCATTCTCGAACGCCGGAGAAATGGAGATTCATCGTGGCAGAGTTAACCGGGTCATCTACGTCTCCCAAGGCAACGCTGGGCCTGACGGGCCTGACGTCCAACGCCATGGCGCTGATCGCGCCAGGGGCGTTCCTATGGCTTACCTACGCGCAGCAGTCGGCGTACGGTGCTCCCATCGCCGGCAGTGCGATGTGGCTTGGCATTGTCTTCGCGCTGTTACTGTGTCTGGCCACTGCAATTGCCTACGCTGAACTTTCCAAGCTCTATCCGGGCGCGGGGTCCAGCTACTTCTTTGCGGAGCAGGCGTTTCTCTCGAAGAATAAGGCCTTCAAGTGGGCTCGATTGATGAAGTTCGTCGTCGGGTGGGCCAGCCATCTCTATTACTGGGTGTATCCCGGGGTAATGGTCGGCGTCACGGCGGTCATCTTCGGTTATATGATCGGGCAGATCTTTCCCAACACGTTTTCCGCCGGGCAACCGAGCGCTCTGTTGATGCTGATCTTCTGCGTGTTCTTCTCGATCGGCGTGGCGTACATCGCCTTCCGAGGCGTGGGCGGCACGACCGGCGTCAATGCGGCCATCAACGTCGTGCAGATCACCGCGCTGATTATCTTCTCGATCATGGCGATCACCCATCGCGTAAAGGTCAAGGAAGGCGAACCCGCCTGGACGATGGATTCCACCGGCACACCCACGCAATACGTGCAGGACACTGAGCCGGATACCAGCAAAATGATTGCGGATCCGAAGGACGCGACCAAGATGATCGTGGACGCCACCGCCACGAAACCGAAAGTAGACAAAGAGGGCAACCCGGTCTTTGTCATGGATGCCGTCACCAAAAAAGAACAACTCAACACGATCAGCTATCAAGGCGGTTTCTCGACGGCCAAAGATGCGGACGGCAAAGATGTCACGAGCTTCAACTATCACGTGAGTGCCGGGTCGGTCATCCACCCGCATGGGTTCAGCTTTGTGATCGTGCAGGCTTGTATCGCGATCCTGATCCTGGTGGGTTTTGAGTCCGTCACTGCGATGGGTGAAGAAGCCCGGAACGCCAAGCGCGATATCCCCAAGGCCGTCATTCTCTCTCTAGTCATTCAAGGCGGGTTCTGTTACCTTCTGGAATACTTCGCGGCGAACTATTTCCTCAGCAATTCCTACACGAATACCACCGCATCAGGTTCATCCGCCCCGATCGGTGACATGATGCAGTTGGTGGGTGCCTGGGCATTCGGCACGGCCAAAGCCGGTTGGTGGTTCATGATGATCCAGGCCACCACGGTCTTCCTGGCCCTCATCGGCACGACCCTCTCCTGCATGAGCACGGGTGCCCGCGTCACCTACGCCATGGGCCGCGATGAAGAAATGGGTGCCCATTTCGGGATGCTGCACGGCAAGCATCTTTCCCCGCACCGCGCCATCTGGACTTTGGCCATCATCTCCATCTTCGTCGGCATGTACGCCAGTTTCTGCTTCCTCTGCGGCCCGGCGGCGACGGCGGCTTTGGATACGAATCTGACCGAAGGCATGAAGGCCGGGTTCTGGTACAAGTTCGGTGCCTTCAGCTTTGCCACGGCGGGCAAGATCCCCAACAGCCTGCTCATCGTCACACTTATCAGCAACTTCGGCACATTCGTGCTCTACATGCTGACCTGCATCGTGGCGATCGTGGCCTTCCGCGAACATCATTCCTTCCACGGCTTCAAGCATGTGGTGGTTCCCGTGTTCGGGCTGATCGCCAATCTCGGTTGCATGCTCTTCTATATCGCCGGCCCGTTCATCGTGCCGGGCATGAGCAAGCTTGAACCGTTCATCGCCCTTGGAGCGGCGGCGGTATGGGGCGTTTATGGCGCCCTGTACTTCGTGATCGGCAGCAAGAAGAAAGGCAAGTCGATCATTCTCGAATCCGCTCCGCGATCGATGGCGGTGTGAGGCTTCCGGAACGTGTGTGTCAAACAAAACCGCCGCCGCCTTTAAATGGCGGCGGTGGTTTTGCGTTGATATAGCCCGGTGTTTACACCGGTGAATCATCAAGCAGTTGTATACCGATTCGATACCCTTTTCGCGTATCGGTTTAGCCGCAACGCGAAGCGGAGCACTTTCTTCGAGTAACGAAAGTGCTCCGCTGCGCGTCGCGGCTAACCAATGCGCATGAAATAGAGCAAACGCGCCTTATTCCACCGCCTCGATAAAAATCTCCGCCTTATGCCGCGTGATCGTCACCTTATAATCGCGATAGAGCAGCGCTTTAAACAGGGAATCCCATGGGAACGACCCGCCATGATGAACCTTGATCTTGAAAGCGCCGCCATTTTCCTCGACCGCTCCCATATGCCCGACAATGTCGCGAATGACGATGCCGATCTCGACATCCGGGTCCACGACCAACGGCGTTTTTTTGGAAGGATTTTGTTCGGCCATGGGTACTCCTCACATGCGTAAGCACTCGATGCAGGCTGCCGGACGGCATCATTTCTTTAACTCATCGAATGTCCCCACCACCGGCAACGGTCCGACGATCGGGCGGGCATAGGCTTTAAATGCCTCGGTGATGTTGTTGCCATCCTGAATATACTCGGCGGGCAGATGCTTCGTGTCGCGGGCGACGTTTTTGATCGAGGTGAAGATCGTCTCGATTTCATATTTCTCGCCGGGCTTTCGCTGCATGGCGATCGATCCTTCCCGCCGCGATTCATCGGTGCTGTATTGAGCGGCGACTCGGCCCACCATCCGGGCCTCGCGCGCATCGGTTTCGCTCACAAAACCGGGGAAGCTGCGCTGCAGATACCCGAACGTATCCGCCCGCACGCGAAGCTTTTTACCGCCGGGCGCCTGAAGCTTTTTCGTGATCAGACCGGCAAGGTGATCCCCGAGCGCCCCGGACCCGGAGAGCTGAATGTTCCCGTGCGAATCCTTTTCCAAATTGGAACTCATCGCCTCGGCCCATGTCTTGCCGTTCGGAAGATTGATCCCTTCAGAGGCGGCGATCAGGCAGCGGCCTTTTTTGCTGTAGATGCGGTCGACATCCGCCAGAAATTTCTCTTCACTCAGCGGCGCTTCGGGCACGTAGATCAGATGCGGGCCATCCTCACCATGCTGGCGGGCCAGCACGCTCGCCGCGGTCAGAAACCCGGCATTGCGGCCCATGATGACATCGACCTTGATCCCCGGCAGCGAGGCGTTGTCGTAGTTGTCGCCCATGATCGCCGCCGCCACAAACTTGGCGGCGGAACCGAAACCGGGGGTGTGGTCGTGTACGCGGAGATCGTTGTCGATTGTCTTGGGGATGTGGAATACCTGCAAATCATAGCGATTGGCCGCTGCCAGTTCCTGCACGATGCGGGCGGTGTCCGCCGAGTCATTCCCACCGATATAGAAGAAAAAACGGACGTTATTTTTTTGAAATGAGGCGAAGATTTTCTCGCAGTAAGCCGCATCCGGCTTGTCGCGCGTGCTGCCGAGGGCGGCGGCGGGGGTTTGCGCGATGCGCTCCAGCAATTCCTCCGGCACGTTGTTTAGCGGGACAAAATCCTCGTTGACAATCCCGCGCACCCCATGTCGTGCCCCAAGTAACCGGTCGATGTGCGCCGATTTCCGCACCTCCTGAATCACTCCAACCAGCGATTGATTGATGACCGAAGTGGGACCGCCCGATTGACCGATGACCGCGTTGCCCTTTGCCATGATGAAGCCTTTCGTGATACCGCTAAAGTAAGGGCGACGATCTTAGCGGAACAGGCTTTCCCTTCAAGGCGAGGCGACTGAGGTATGATTATTTAGCCGTCCCGCTTGCGAGGCGCGTCTGGATCTTGTTTTTTTTAGGGGCTGTGCCGAAGGCACGCTTTTTACTTGTCCGAAAAAACGCGTGCCTTCGGCACAGCCGCTAAAAAAATACATCCGCGTCTGCGACAGCATCCGGCTCAACGCGCCTCGCAAGCGAGACGGCTAAATAATCCAATCAAACCGCCTGCGGCATCGTGCGGTCATAGTCGAATCGCGCCCCCGGCTGCGTGGTGGGTGTGAGTGACACGATCACATATTTAGACGTCGGTGTGTTGCTCTTCTCCGCGACGCTGTCGATCGGGACCAGCACGTTCGCCTCGGGAAAATACGTCGCGCAACTCCGCCGGGGAATGCTGTAAGACACAATCGTGAAGTGCCGCGCGACGCGTTTGACGCCGTTGTAATGACTTGTCACATCCACCACATCTCGATCCTTGAATCCCAGCTCGCGGATGTCCTGCTCATTCATCATCACCACACGGCGTTCGTTATAAATTCCGCGGTAGCGATCGTTCAAACCATAGATCGTCGTGTTGAATTGATCGTGGGTTCGCACCGTCGTCATCACCAGTTGCCCGGATTCCAGGTTCCGCACGGGCATGGGATGCACCGTAAAATTCGCCTTGTGGGTCGGGGTATGATCGAAATCCCCGTTGCGCGGGCCGTTGGGAAGATAGAACCCGCCCGGCCGACGAACCCGCGCGTTGTAATCCTCACACCCCGGAATGACGCGGGAAATATGGTCGCGAATGCGGTCGTAATTGCCGGCCAGGGCATCCCAATCCAGCTTTGTTCGATCTCCAAGCGTGGCCTTCGCCAGCCGGGCGACGATCGCCGTCTCGCTCAACAAGTGTTCCGATGGCGGAGTCAGAATGCCCTGTGACGTTTCCACAACCCCCATCGAGTTTTCCGTCGTGACCAACTGCGGCCCCTCCTTTTGTTCGTCAATATCGGTTCGTCCGAGGCAGGGCAGAATCAACGCCGCCCGACCCGTCACCAGATGGGCGCGATTGAGTTTGGTCGACACATGAACCGTCAGACGTTCATTGCGCAATGCCTGGGCCGTGTACTCTGTGTCCGGCGTCGCGGAGAGAAAATTGCCGCCCATGGCGAAGAAAATTTTCGCCCGACCGGCGTGCATCGCCTTGATCGCCTCGACCGTGTCGTACCCGTGATGTTGCGGGGGATCGAAATGAAACTCCGCCTTCATCTGGTTCAAAAATTCCTCGCGGGGCCGTTCCCACACGCCCATCGTCCGGTCCCCCTGTACGTTGCTATGGCCTCGCACCGGGCAGGCCCCTGCGCCGGGCTTGCCGATCGAGCCGCGCATGAGCAGCAGGTTGACGATCTCCTGAATCGTCGCGACCGAATTATGACTTTGCGTCAGGCCCATCGCCCAACACACGATGATGCGGTCGGCGGAGGCAAGCAGGTTCGCCACCTCACTAATCTGTTCGCGCGAGATACCGCCGTCCTCGATAATTTCATCCCAACCGACGAGCCGTAACGCGGCGGCAAATTCATCAAAGCCGGTGGTCTTTTGATCGATGAAATCTTTCGCCAGGGCACCGGCATCCAACAGTTCCTTCATGATCCCCTTCAGCACCGCCACATCCCCATTGATGCGAAGTTGCAGGAACAGATCGGTCAGCGAAGTGCCAAACCCCAGCATTCCACCGACTTCCTGCGGGTTGCGAAACGCCATCAGTCCGGCTTCGGGCATCGGGTTGATCGAGATGATTTTCGCCCCGGCGCGTTTCGCTTTTTGCAGCGTCGTCAACATGCGCGGGTGATTGGTGCCGGGATTTTGACCGATCAGAACGACGACTTGCGACTTCTCAAAGTCGTCAATTTTGACCGTCCCTTTGCCGATGCCGATCGTCGGCGTCAGGGCCGCACCGCTGGACTCGTGGCACATGTTCGAGCAGTCGGGCATGTTGTTCGTGCCGAATTGTCGAACGAACAGTTGATACAGAAACGCCGCCTCATTGCTCGTGCGGCCAGAGGTGTAAAAAATCGCTTCATCGGGTGAACTCAACGCGTTTAACTCACCGGCGATGAGCTTGAAGGCATCATCCCACGAAATCGGCTCGTAATGGGTTGTGCCTTCACGCAGCACCATCGGTTCCGTCAACCGACCTTGCTTTCCCAGCCAAAAATCCGACCGCGTCGACAATTCCGCAACACTGTTGTCCCTGAAAAATTCCGCCTTCACCCGTTTATTCGTCGCCTCATCCGCAATCGCCTTTGCGCCGCTCTCGCAGAATTCGACGATCGACCGATCTCCATCCGGTTCCGGCCAGGCGCAGCTGGAGCAGTCGATGCCGCCTTTTTGATTGACCTTCAGCATCAGCTTCGAGCCGCGAATCACACCCACTTCGCCAAAGACATGTTTCGCCGAACTCAGCACCGCCGGAAGCCCGGCCGCCACTGTTTTGACCCGTCCCGTGCGCAGGTCCTCGCGCTCTTCGGGAGTTTCTATGTGAATGGGTTCCTGGCCGTGCGCCCCCCGGCCGGTCATTGAGTCGGCGGGCGTGTCTCCGTTGGCAAGTCCCTCGGCATGAAGGTCGTCATGACTTTTCAGGTCATGCTTTTCCGCCTGCCATCGGCTGGGGGTTTCGGCATCCATTCGGTTCTCGGCCTCATCGCGCGGTGTGTTGCGGCTATCCTGGGGCATGGTTTGATTCGCAGATAGAGTGTCCTTGGGGTCCGACATATCCATTCTCCGGTTAAACGAACCAGTGTTCGTCCGTCGAATTCTAGGGACGGTTGGGGTTCTTCGTCACCCCTAAAATAAGGAGGGATGAATGCCCGCTGCATTTGAGCCGGATTGGCCTCGGCGTGTATCATCGAATGACCCATGAATGAATTGACGCTTGAATACAAGACGCCCGCGCTGCCATTGCCGCTCGCGCGCTCCCATCTGTGGCAACTGGATGTGCTGCGCGCGGCGGCCATTCTCATGGTCTTTTGCTTCCATCTGCTGGGAGCTTCTCACGACAGTTTTAAACTGTACGACAAAAGCCCCGGTGGTCATTGGAACGTCGTCCCGCAGCTCCCCGATACAACCACGCTCCGCATCTTCTATCCATTCTCGCTGGGGCAGGTCGGCGTGGTGCTGTTTTTCGTCCTGAGCGGATTCTGCATACATCATTCCATTTTGCAGAGCCGTCGAAAGGCCATGCTCCAGGCGAACGAGCTGCCGCGATTCAATTTCATCGCGTTCATGTTGCGGCGCGTCTGGCGAATTTATCCGGCTTACCTCGTGGCCCTTGTTGCTTTTTTCATCGCCCAGCGGGTCATCGAGCATCGCGGGGGCGGGCCGATTTTCAAAGGAATTGGCGATCTCATCTGGCACGCGCTCATGCTCCACAATTTACGGCCGGCCACCTTCCAATCCATCAACGCCTCCTTTTGGAGCCTCGGCGTGGAATGGCAGTTTTACTGGGTCTATCCGATTTTTCTTCTGCTCCGAACTCGCTTCGGAATCGTGACGACCGTCGGCATGACGGCAACTCTCAGCATCGCGTGCCAGATCATGGTGGTGATGCGCCAACTGGACACGGGTGAAAACGCGGATGTGTGGAACAACCTGCCCTTGATCACCTGGTTCAACTGGTGTCTCGGCGCGCTGGTCGCGGAATACTGGGATCAGGGCAAGCGGTTTTTTCAATTGCCGACCGTCGCGGTGATTTTCATGTGGGCGATGCTGCTCATCTTCGCCGCCTACGATCCATCGAGCGACTGGGTCGCCGGCATCGTCGGCATGGCTTGGCCGATCCTTTTCGCGATCACCTTGGAATTGTATATTCACGTTCGACGACCCGCCTACAGGTGGGAGCGCGCGCTCACGCCGATCGGACTGTGCAGCTATTCGCTCTATTTACTGCATCAACCGCTGCTCCAACCGATGTTAAATGTCGCGCACCAATGGCTGCGACTGCCGGCCATTCACTGGGTCGATCTGACCTTCACCGGCATGCTGATCTTTCTGATTCTGTACGGCATCGCCTGGCTCGGTTTCCGCTATATCGAACAACCCGGCATTCAACTGGGGCATTACTTCTCTCGGAAAGTGCGCGGAATGGGCCGGAAGACAAATGCTCATTTGCGTTGAAATGAGGGTGCGCGCTTTGATGTCGTAAAATGCGGACACCCTGTCATCCTGAGGTATTCCGAAGGATCTATGCAACTCGTTGGATAGCGTAGATCTTTCAAAACAAACTCATTTGTTTTCACTATGATGCCACGCATGAGGCGACTTCTCACTCCAGTGACAATCCTGTCATTTGCAATTGCAGTGGGATTCTTCTCGGTTTTGCACTATTTGACTTCCGCGTTGATGTTTGTCGACTGCTGGCGAACGACACAAGGTCAAAGACCATTTGGTCCTGCAGGTTCTACCTCATTCAACGCCACGATGACGGCGATTCTGGCCACGTTCTACGCGGGCGCATATTTTTTTCTTCTTCGATACCGAAGAAAACTTCAAAGGCGACGTCGTGGCGAGTGCATTTTTTGCGGTTACTCGACGACCGGAAATGTCAGCGGCACTTGTCCAGAATGTGGTCGACGACTCGAAGTGAAAAAGTAGTTCGTTCACGTTCATTAAAATAGCTGATCCACCTCGCTCGCTCTTCTTTAACGCAAATCGATTTTTTCCAGCTATTATATCTCTGAATGCAAATCGGTCCCTTAAAACTCGCCTCTCCCTTCTGTCAGGCCGGCTTAGCCGGTTACAGCGACCGCGCGATGCGGCTGGTGGCCCGCCGTCGCGGTTGCGTTTACGCCGTCACCGAAGCGCTTCTCGACATCATCATGCTCAACGGCGGAATCGGATTGAAGCGCTCGATCGATCTGAATGATGAAGACCATCCGCTGGCCGGGCAGATCATGGGCAGCGAGCCGGAGACGATGTCGCGGGCCGCGCGCATCATCCATGACGCGGGTTACGACGTGGTCGATTTAAACTTCGCCTGCCCTGTTAAAAAGATCAAAAATAAAGCGCGCGGCGGCCATATGCTGTTGGATGTCCCACGCGGTGTTTCCATTCTCCGCGCCGTCCGCGATGAGTTGCCCGATTCACCGCTGACGGTGAGCCTTCGCCGTGGGTTTGATGATTCGGCGGAAGCGGAGGATCGTTTTTTTCAGATCGTTGAAACGGCTTGGTCCCTCGGTTTCGCGGCGATACGGGTTCACGCGCGCACCGTCGACCAAAAATATGCAGGCCGTGCCCGTTGGCCGTTCCTGCGCGATCTCAAAAAGCGTTACCCCGATAAAATCATTCTCGGCAGCGGCGATGTGTTTACCGCCGAAGATGCGGTGCGGATGTTGCGGGAAACCGGCGTGGATATGGTCTGGATCGCCCGCGGTGCCATCGGCAATCCGTGGATCTTTCGACAAGCCGAGCAGTTGGTGGCATGGTCGTCTCGCCCGTGCTCATCGATCGAAGAACACGGGCGAGACGCCCATGCCACACTGGCGGAACCCACCCAGTCCGTTCTCACCCCGCCGACCCTCGCCGAGCAGCGGGAAGCTTTGGCCGAGCATTTTTCCATCGCGATGCAGATACACGGTGAATCCCTGGCGGGTCGGCGGATGCGGAAGATGGGGATCAAGTACAGCCGATTCCACCCGCAGGGTGCCGAGGTGAAAAAGGAATTCATCGCCGTTCACAGCCTGCGCGACTGGACAAATGTTTTAAACCAATGGTACGGCCAGGATGGTCCCGGCATCTGGCCGGACCCGACGGCGGCGGATGAGGTCAACGGGGGGGAATTGCAGAGCTGCGAGATCGGCTGACAGTTTGCACAACAGACTTAGGGGTGCGTGTCAGCCTACGCAGCCTCTGCCCTTGGCTGGGTACACAACCAGTAGTGTTCCCATCTTTGGTCCTGGCTGAGCCACTGGCCACGCAAGGCTAAGATGCTCTCGGCTCCCTCGGTGTTCCAGAACTGGTCCG